>JABJQE010000062.1 GCA_018663565.1 Phycisphaerae bacterium | reverse complement strand
GACGATACGAAGCGCATCATGGCATTCGCATTCAGGACGCCGCGCTTGTTGCCGCCGCCACGTTGTCAAACCGCTACATCGCCGACCGGTTCCTGCCGGACAAGGCCATCGACCTACTCGATGAAGCTGCGTCGCAACTTCGCATTGAAAACGACTCTATGCCGACCGAACTCGATGAACTGCGACGACGCATCATGCAACTTGAGATCGAACGCGAGGCTCTCAAGAAAGAGAAAGACGAGGCCTCTCAGAAACGACTCGCTACGATTGAGTCCGAACTTGCAGACCTTGAAGAACAGAATCAATCCTTCACGGCCCGATGGGATATCGAAAAAACAGAACTCAATGAGGTCAGCGATGTGAAGGAACGCATCGACGCGGCCCGGGTTGAACTTGAGCAAGCCCAGCGACGCGGCGACCTCGAATCGGCCGCCCGAATTCAATATGGCGAGATACCAGAACTTGACGAGCGTCTTGGAGAAGCTGAGTCGAAACTTGATGCACGGCAACAAGATGGGCTCAACCTCGTCCGCGAAGAAGTCGACGCCGACATGATCGCGGAAGTCGTGGGGCGTTGGACCGGAATTCCCAGCGCGCGGCTCATGGAAGGCGAGCGGGATCGCCTGCTCCACATGGAGTCAGATCTCGAACAACGCGTCGTCGGACAAGACGAAGCAGTGCAAGCAGTCAGCGATGCAGTCCGTCGGAATCGCGCGGGACTTGGCGAACCCTCGCGGCCAATTGGATCCTTCCTCTTCCTCGGCCCGACAGGTGTCGGAAAAACAGAACTCTGCAAGGCGCTCGCCGAGTTTCTCTTCAATACTGAAGACGCGATGGTTCGCATCGACATGAGCGAGTTCATGGAACAACACGGCGTCGCACGACTCATCGGTGCGCCTCCCGGATACGTTGGATATGAAGAGGGCGGCCGACTCACCGAAGCCGTACGGCGTCGTCCATACTGCGTAGTGCTCTTCGACGAAATGGAAAAAGCCCACCCGGACGTCAGCAACATCCTGCTTCAAGTGCTTGACGATGGTCGCCTGACGGATGGCCACGGACGAACCGTGGACTTCACGAACACTATCATCGTGATGACGAGCAATATTGGATCTCAACGCCTGCTCGATATGACAGATCGTGGTGACTCCGAAGACGCCATCGAGAGTGCGATGAAGGACATGCTCAAACAATCGCTCCGACCAGAACTCCTCAACCGGATCGACGAGACGATTGTGTTCCACAGCCTCAGTCAGCAACAGTTGCGTTCGATCGTTGCTGTGCAACTTGAGCAACTTCGTGGCCGCATGGCAGCACGTGATTTGCACCTGCATGTCTCTGATCGGGCGATGGATGCTCTCGCTGACGCAGGGTTCGATCCGCAGTTCGGCGTGAGGCCGCTGAAGCGTGTCATTCAGCGTCAGATTGAAAACGTGATTGCCATGAAGGTGCTCAGTGGAGGTCTCCATGACGGCCAAACAGCCGAAGTCGACTTCAAGGATGGCGAGTTCACGTGCGGGGCGGGCCTGCCAATGGTAGAAACCACAAAAGAAACCAACACAGAAGCCTCTCGGGCATAGTCACTTAGCGGAGGCTTGGCTGCGAATCGCCGCGGAGGCCCCACACAATGACCCCAACCGCGCACAGAGGGGGCATCACGGTGGGCTTCTCGTTGAGGCGGGAGTCGGAACTCGGACGTCGGCAACCGACATTCACTCCGCCTCCCGCCTTTGCGTGATCTCGCATCGGCACCACAGATGCCCCTACTCTCGTGACGAAGCCGCTACATTGCGACCGTGACACACCTAACACTTCATACCGCTGGTGAATCGCATGGACCTGGTGGCGTTGCCATCGTGACCGGACTTCCGGCCGGTCTCGCCGTGAACACCGACTTTATCAATGCCGAATTACGACGACGCCAAGGCGGATATGGACGCGGCGGCCGGCAACGCATTGAAGAAGACCACGTGCAGTGGCTTGGTGGTGTACGGCTCGGTCTCACGACCGGCGCCCCCGTGGCAATGATGGTGCCAAACCAGGACAGTCGACTCGATGACCTCGAACGAACGCCTCCAGTCAATAGGCCACGACCCGGCCACGCTGATCTCGCTGGCGCCGTCAAGTTTGGCACGAATGATTGCCGCAATACGCTCGAGAGAGCAAGCGCTCGGCAAACTGCGGTACGAACCGCAGCCGGGGCGCTCGCAAGTTGCATGCTCGCTGATCTTGGTATTCAGACGATTGGCTACGTCACCGCCATGCGTGACATCGCGATCGACATTGATATCACAGCCGAATCAATTGATGCTGTGACCTCTCGCCGTGATGCGTCAAGCATGTACTGCCCAGACGCTGAGGCCACGTCCGGCATGGAGGCCTTTGTCCGCGCTGCCAAGGAAAACAAGGACACTGTTGGTGGGCTCTGCCGGGTCCACGTGCTCGGTATGCCAATTGGTATCGGCACCTGCATGACCCGCGCCGACGGACTCGATGCTCGGCTCGCATCGGCCGTCATGAGCATTCAAGCATTCAAGAGCGTTGAGATTGGACTCGGACGGGCCACAGCAGCACGATGGGGATCAGAAGTACACGACGCCATCGCCTATGACGAATCGCAACGAGATTCACGACAACGCGGATTCACCCGCGACACTAACCGTGCCGGCGGAATTGAAGGTGGCATGTCCAATGGCATGCCGGTTGTCGTTACTGGAGCCATGAAACCGATCAGCACATTGCTTCGTGGCTTACCGAGCGTCAATCTGACGAATATGCAGCCCGAACAGAGCGACTACGAACGCAGCGATGTGTGCGCCGTTTCCGCGGCAAGCGTCGTGATGCAACATGCAGTGGCCTTTGAGATTGCCGCAGCCGTCATCGACCGCTTCGGCGGCGACACGATGAAAGACCTCGCCGCTAGGATCTGCTGATCCTCACGCCCACACAGATGAGGGCGGCGTCTGTCCAGTCCACGACTTCTGCTGCGCTGCCCCCTGTGCACGCCACATGTCCTGCCCAGTCGCCACTTCGCACCCAGCTGCTTTCAGCCGCGTAACAAAGGGTGTATTGACTGGGTCGTACACCGTTTCAATCGCCACGGTACTGGGCGTCAAAGCCGCATCAAGATTAATCGACATCGACTCGAGCACATCAGCCTCTGGGGATGACCCATGGGCCATGCCAGCCGAAGTCGCTTGCACCAAGACATCGACGCCTCCTTCGACCCTCGTGCAAGCGGCAATCGTGCCAAGCGAGGCGAGATCCTCCGCGAGTTGTTCAGCATGAGCGATTGTGCGATTCACAATGTCGACCCGCATTCCCTGTTGCAACAGAACATAAGCAGCGGCCCGCGCGACACCGCCCGCGCCAAGAACAACCGCCCGACCACCCTCAAACACTGCTCCGCGACTGCGGAGCGGGTCGACGATGCCATGAACATCAGTGTTGTCAGCCACGACCATGCCGTCACTCCGCACTGTCAAGGTATTGGCCGCGCCAGCAGTTTCCGCTATTGGTGTGACCACACCTCCACGCTCCTGCACGAATCGAATGAGATCCGCCTTGTGCGGCAGCGTGATTGATGCGCCGCCGAAGTGAATATTTTCGTCTTCAATCAATGTCGCCAGAGTGGCCTTGAGCGACTCCCAGCCCGCAGCGGTTGGGAGTGGCACGTACACGCCATTGAAATCTGCAGCGGCAAAGGCCGCGTTGTGCAAACGGTACCCCGGGGAATCGCCGAGAGGATCGCCAATCAGGCCAAATACCTGTGTGTCCGAGGTGAGTTGACGGAATCTGTACTGATCTTGAAGCTGAGCAAGCGTGGGCTGCCCCGGCGCGGTCGCCGTATCAGAGTCCGCCGCAGCAAAGGTCATCAGCCCGCCCCATGCACCAGCCATAACCCGTGACAACACGCCATGCGGACCCATACACAACGCAATCATTGGCTTGGTCCGATCCGCGAGCAGATCACGGCACTCGATCGCGTCGCGCACTGAGCGTGCCCGCCACACGAGTTTTACACCATCACACGCAGCGTCCTGCATATCCCGCGCTGTGCGGAGGAGATCATGTGGCCTCGCCCGAAAGTCGTGCCATGACAAGAGCACCTTGATGCCCCGCTCGCGCAGCAGTATGGCAGCAGCCTGCACTCGCTGGCTCCGCCGCCACACCGCGTATTCAACGTCAACCCAATCCGGACGTTCAGCCAACCCGGAAATTTCAGTGCACCACGCCGCAAAGTCATCATCGCCGGCCTGGTACGAGCCGCCCTCCTCAACACTGCGGCACGTCAGCAGGCTGCCAGCGGTGGTCTCCCGCATAAGAGTGCTCACACACGCGTTCACTCCTTCTACACCAACAATGGAGTCGAGTCGCCATTCGATGAGATCGGCACCAGCCATTGCCACTGCATTGGCAGCCTCAACTGCAGTCGCAGCGTCGACCGTGGTGGTCACTTCAATTGGAACGGTGAGCATGGACACCGCGTCAGCGTATCAAAGCCCCGCCTTGGTGCGTGTGATCCGGGTAGGCTTCCCGTGTGAACGCCCCAGAACATCTCAACCCGGACGAAACAGCCCTACTGCTCGATGCATCCCGGACACTTCGTCTGTGGACCCAGGGCGACCTTCGCCACGATGTACTGACCACGCCAATTTGCTTTGCGCCAGCTTCAGATGGCCGGCTCATTGCCTCGGTCACCGCGAACATGCTGCAGGCAGAAGACTGCGCCATCGCCCTGCCAGATGAGCACGCGCCTACCATAGAACTGGCTGTCACCCTCGAGGAATTCGAAGCCATCGGTGGCGCCGAGGCCAACTCTGATCGGTGGCGGATCTATCACGGAGAGCCACCGCACAGCCGATGGGCCATGATCGAATTCGATGTCATTCGATTCCAAGACACTATTCTTGACGGCCCGAGCCTCAAGAGGCCAAACCCACTGGCATCCATGGAGCCCAGGCTCTGCGGCCTGCTCAACCGCGAACACCGCGACGATGTTCGAAACCTGATGCAACACGAGCTCAATCTCGAGCCAGATGATCCGCGTGTTGTGGGGATTGATCCGCTCGGCCTTGACATCAGAAACCGATTCAGCGTTGTGCGTATCTCGCTCGACACACCAATCACCGACCCAGCCACGGCCGAAACTGAATTGCTCGATCGAATCAAGAACTTACGACCCGGGCAGTGATCGTCCTTCTCGCACGGCGTCCACAATATCGGTGCTGCCAAGTCCCGGACGATGGCTCAACACGCGGCACTCAATACCACGCTCAGTAAGTAGTGGATACTCCGTGATCTCTTCAATGGCGTAGTCGCCACCCTTGACATACAAGTCGGGCGTGATCGCCACGATCAACTCATCCGCCGTGGGTTCATCAAACGCTATTACATAGTCGACGCAGGCGAGTTCAGACAGTATCGCCATGCGATCGTCGAGGCCATACACCGGGCGTCCATCACCTTTCATCAGATGCACTTGTTCATCACAATTGATTCCAACCACAAGCACGTCGCCCTGTTCGCGAGCGTCGCGTAAGTAGGCAACGTGGCCGGCGTGAATCACGTCGAAGCAACCGTTCGTCAACACAATGCGGTGACGAGCCTCGCGGTGAGCCCCGAGCTCAATCTGCAAATCACGCCGCGTTCGAATCTTGCCTGTATTGGGCGATTGCAGTCGAAGAACTTCGCAAGCAACCTGGGCGAGTGGAATGGCATGAGCCCCGAAGACTTCTACCTCAAGACCTGCAGCTGCATTGGACAGCATGACGGCGTCATGCCAACTCAAGTTGTGGCACCGCGCAGCTGTAATAGCAGCGAGCACCATGTCGCCCGCGCCGGTGACGTCATACACCGCCCGCTCACTTGTGGGAATCACAACCGACTCGCCGCCACGCTCCAAGAGCAAGGCGCCATATTTATCGAGTGTGATCACGATGGCCTGAAGATCGTATGCCTCAAGAAGTACCGCAGCCATCTCGGCAGGATCAGTCGGGCTTCCAGGCAGTGACGCGCACGCATGAAGGGCCTCGGTGCGATTGGGTGTCATAACTGTTGCAGAGGCATACCGCGCGTAGTCATCCACGCGAGCGGGATCAACAAGCACTGGAATTCCGGCGGCGGCGGCAGCTTCGATAACAGCCTGGCAGAGTTCTGGAGTACACACACCCTTGCCGTAATCTTCAATACAGACCGCATCCATTGTGGGAATCAATGAGAGTGCTCGCGATCGCACCGCGTCCATCGACGAGGCCGAGAGCGGCGCCGAAGATTCAATATCGATTCGAAACATCTTCTGTGGATGCCGATGCTGCGCGAGGCCCACCAAGTTTCGCTTGACGGTGGTAGGTCGATCCGCATCAGACACAATTCCATCGATGCCGCAGCCAGCTGCTTCGAGAGATTTTTGGAGGTGGGCTCCTGCTCCGTCGCCGCCAAGTACACCGCAGCACTGCACCAATCCGCCAAGCCCAGCAAGGCAGGCCGCAACATTGGACGCGCCGCCACCGGTACGTTCGATTCGGTCAACGGTCAGCACGGGAACCGGCGCATCCGGGCTGAGCCGCGACGCGTCTCCGTGCACCAACTCATCAAGCATGAAGTCGCCAACAACCAAGACCTTGAAGGCCCCGAATCCAGCCAGTGATGTCAAGAGATCGCTCATGATGATTCCGCCGATGCGAGAGTGCCGAGTATTCGCTGTTTCAACGCGTCTTCGCCAGATACAAAGGACAGGGCCAGCGTCGGCACCACAATTGGCGCCGAGAACGTCGCCCAGTCTATCAGTGGACGCAGTTTCACCCAGTCCTTCGCTGTCACACACAAGGCATCGGCGGATTCACACGCTGCGCTGAGTTGTTGTACTTCCACCGGCGTCGCCACGGCATGATCTCGGCGGGGCACATCTTTGACGATCACGCCGCCGTGATGGCGTATTTGATCGACTACACCCCCCGCAGCGGCAACGCCAAACCGTGTCACGAGCCGCATGCCATCAATCGCCGTCACGGGAATAGCCGTGTGGCCATCGCCATCAAATCGGGCCAATCCGGTCCACACATGATTGCACCACGCCACAGGCGGTCTGCCATGCGCAGCCCGAATCTGATCGGCAAGCTCGGGGGCAACATGCGTGGCGTGGGTCACGAGCACATCCGTAGCGCGGGCTAGTGACGAGAGTGGCTCTCGCATTCGCCCCACTGGCAGGAGTCGTTCCTCCGCAAGCGGTCGCCGCGCATCGATCAACACCAGATCCATCTGCCGAGCCACAAATCGATGCTGAAAGCCATCGTCAAGCACCACAACATCGCGATCTGGATTCCGTTCAAGGCATGCTGAGATTGCAGCCACTCGATCAGGGTTCGCCAGCACGGGCACGCCATCGAGCGCGTTCTCATGTTCAATCGCCTCATCGGACTGTTGCCCCTTCGCTACGCCATACCCGCGGAGCGCCACGATCGGCCTGCGGCCCTGCGATTGCAAGAAGCGCACGATCCACTGCACTGTCGGGGTCTTTCCAGTTCCGCCCATCGTGAGATTACCCACCGATATCACTGGTCGATCCACATCGCGCACGCGGCGGCCGCGATCGAATCCGCGATTGCGAATCGCCACCACGGAGGCGTAGCACCTAGCAGCAATCATTGTGAATGGATTCATGGACGGTCGTCCTTCATGAGTCGCTCCAACAAGGGCATCGGCATGCCCATGATCGTCGATGACTCGCCGCTATACCGAATCGGCCAACCTGCTTCGATGCGATCACTCAGGTTGTACCCGCCGGCCTTTCCTTTCCAAGCTCCGGATCCAACATACTGGTCAATCTCTGCGTCTGAGACATCGCCGAGCGTGACCACCGCGTGAATCGCCCCAATTCGGCGTTCTTGCCCTGGCCGTAACACGCAAAGCCCCGTCCACACGCGATGGGCAGCAGATCTCAGCCCGCGAATCATGTGGGCCGCGGCCGCGGCATCTGCCGGTTGCCCGAGCAATTCGCCGTGGTGTTCGCACACCGTATCTCCAGCCACAATCGGCCACTCCGTCAGTTCGCCACCTTCGGCGAGCACCACATCACGAACAGCCCTAGCCTTGAGCCACGCTAGGGCGGTGGTCCACTCGGAAGCGGTGGTGTGCTGCGGCTCCAGATCGCCGTCATCAATCACTGGCACGCGGACATCGACACGCCACCCAGCTCCTTCCAGCAAGGAGCGCCGCCGTGGCGAACGGCTTGCAAGCACAATCCACCGATCGCTCATGAACCCCACACTCTGGACAACGACTCCATGTGGCTAAACACGACATCCACGCTGAGCCGTCGCATGATTGAGTCGCCGAGTGTCTTGTCTCTATAGGCGGCCTGCTCTCCATCCTCAAGCGGAGCGCGAAGGGCGAGATCGGGCCGATTCCAAGGGCCAACAATTGCCGGATCGGTCGGACCAAAGAGCCCAAGGCACCGTGCGCCAAGCCCGAGTGCCATGTGCAACGCTGCTGAATCGTTCGACACGGTAAAACTGGCCCGGGCTATCACCGCCATCATCTGCCCCACATCCGTCTGCCCGGCGTAATTCACAACGGGAATATTACGCGCGTGCATGGCATCAGCAATACCGGCGACGAGCGCGTGCTCAGAAGGACTTCCTGGCAAGGCAATCCACGCAACACGGTTCGATTGAATGATTCGCTCAGCCAAATCAACCCAGTGAGATTCAGGCCACGCCTTCGATGTCCAGCGACTCGTTGTAGCTAGAACTGCGAAGGGTCCATCGGGCCGTTCGCCGCAGCTTGCATCCCACCACGCAGTGGCTTCATCAGGCACATACAAGGTGGCATCAGGCACAACCGTGGCTCCAGCAGCTTCGGCCAAGGACAACATCCGATCAACCTCATGAATACCGATCGGAACTTCAACCCGCCGATTCGCGGCGAGCCAAGCTCCTTCTCGCCCCGCCCGATCACATACCCGAACGGACGCCCGGCTTGCTCGCATCATGAGTCCTGTTCGAGCCAGCCCCTGGCAATCGATGGCGATATCCCAAGGCTCATGCGAGAGAGATGTAAGCCACTTTCGCATCGCTAGCCACTTCCATGGCCGAGTGAGGGCACCCCTAAACTCCGATCTTGGAAACGGAATCACGCCGGTAAGCGCAGGGTGGGCCTCAACTGCTGGACAAAACGCGGATTGGACGATCCAGTGAATCTCAGCCTCAGGCCACTGGGCCCGCAGACTTGCAAGGACGGGCGCGGTTCGACAGACGTCGCCGAGGGCACTTGGCCGCAGCAGGAGGATTCGCCGGATTGGTATGGTGCTCGCCATTGCGCGATCATTCATGGTTTGGGTGGCAGTTTGGACTGGCCACGCGGACCTCTGGCAATCATACTGCCCCGATCGGAGTCCCCGGTGGCTCCTGGCCTTTCATATCAATATGACTTCTTCACCACTACCAATCAACCCAGACGACGACGTGCCAGCCCTTGCTGACTCGGACGCCCCAAAGCCGAAGCCCAAGAAGCCCCTTCCCGGCGCTACGAATGGTCCAAAGGAGCTCAATGGAGCCGCGTCGCAAGCTGGGTCCACAACCGGCGGATTCGACACCGTACTGGGCAAGATCGTGCTCGCGTCTGGGCTTGTGACTGAAGACGAACTCGAACAGTGCCGCGCTCAGATCACCGATAACGAGAATGACCTTACGCTGTCCGACCTTCTTATCGAACACAGTCTGCTCACCGACCGACAGATGAAACGGCTCCGCAAAGAATTCGATGCGCGCAAGTCCGGGCAGAAAATTCAGGGCTACACCATCAAGAAAAAACTCGGTTCTGGTGCCATGGCCACTGTGTTTCTTGCCGAACAGCTCAGTCTGCACCGACTTGTGGCCATCAAAGTGCTTCCGACCAAGTTCTCGCGGGATCAAAACTTCATTGATCGCTTCTATAAGGAAGGCCGCGCTGCTGCCAAGCTCAACCACCCCAATATTGTGCAGGCCTATGACGTTGGGCACTCGGGAGAACACCACTACTTCGTCATGGAGTATGTGGAAGGTGACACGGTCTACGAGCGCATTCAGCAACTCAAACGGCTGCCCGAGAAGGATGCGATTGAGATCCTCATTCAGTCATCCAAAGCGCTTCATCATGCACACCAGATGGGCTTTGTGCATCGCGACATCAAGCCAAAGAACCTCATGCTGACGCCTTCTGGACAGGTCAAAGTGGCGGATCTTGGATTGGCCCGCAACCTTGAAGATGTCGAGGCGGCCGAAGCCGAAAAGGGCCGTGCCTATGGCACGCCCTTCTATATCAGCCCGGAACAGATTCGAGGCGAACTCGACATCGGCCCGCCAGCCGACATTTACGGTCTGGGGGCAACTGCGTACCACATGGTGACCGGGAACGTGCCATTCTCAGGCAAGAACCCAAGTGATGTCATGCGGCAACACCTCAAGACCGAGCTCAGGCCGCCGGATCAACTTAACCCAGCCTTATCCGCCGAGTTCTGCCAGGTCATTGAGATGATGCTCGCTAAGAACCGGAACGACCGATATCGCTCGGCCGCCGATTTGCTTGAGGACCTGCAGCGACTTGCAGAAGGACGCGATCTGACCTTTGCCAAGCCGAAGCTCGACCTTGCAGGCCTCGTTGTTGAGGTCGATCAGGGGGATGCCCAGCCAACTCTTCGAGCAAAGCCAAAGAAAGAAAACAACGGCCTCCCCGGCGCATTGATCGCAAGCGCTGTGCTCAATGTGCTCTTACTCATTGGACTCGTGGCCGTCGTCGCCTTTGGTTGACCACATCTAGCGCAGTTCTACGATCATCTCCACCTCGACCGTCGCGCCAAGCGGCAAGGCCACCGATCCAACAGCGGCCCGGGCGTGACGCCCTGATTCACCAAAGACATCGACAAGAAGCGTGCTGACTCCATCGGCAATTGCGGGTTGCCCGAAGAAGCCGGCGTCCGATGCCACAAACACGCCCACTCGCACAATGCCCGCGATCCGGTCAAGATCGCCCTCGAGCGCGGCCTTCAGGGCCGCGAGTGCATTGATCGCACACACCCGGGCCGCAGCCGTTGCGGCGTCTACACTCACAGATGATGGGACGGAGCCAGAGGCCACGAGCTGCCCATCTTTCATTGGTACTTGCCCACTCACGAAGGCGAGCCCACCCGTCATTCTGACCGGAACATAGGCCGCAACCGGCTTTTGCGCCTGTGGAAGCGTGATTCCGAGGGTTTCAAGGGCTGATTCGACCGTTCTCATCGATAAAAACCTTTCAGTTGGATGGCCCACCGGCACTTGACTCGGACCAAAGACCCGGTACGCTTGAGCAGTCGGGCTTCTCCCGATGGACCGGGCGTCCATACGTCCATATATATCTGGCCCTTCCCGTTCTCATACGCCGAGTGATCTATCGCGGTCACATCCTTATTTCGGCTACCCGGTCGACAATTCAGTGCCCTCCCGACCCTGATCGGCGCGTCTGTGGATATCAAGTCCACTGGGCCGCTTGAGGTGTGTGGAGGTCGCGGTGTGTTCGACCCCCTGCCTCAAATTGGTTTCAGGTGATCGCGTTGATGTGGCCAGCCCTCCAATGGTGGCCACGGCAGAAACGTTATTCAGCGAAACCGATGGCGGAATCGATACGAATCCTCTCGTATCAGGGCGTACCGCGGCATGAGTCCACGGTCCCCCGCGTTTCTCATGGAAAGCCCATCTTTGGTCTTCTCCATGTCATTGTTCTTTCATCCCTTATCCCGTTCTAAACACTCAGGAGATCTTAGGTCATGCAATCACGACCACGACCCCGCCGAGGCTTCACGATCGTCGAACTGATGATCGTTGTCGCCATTATTGGCCTTCTGATGGCGCTGCTCTTGCCAGCGTTGTCATCGGCCCTTCGCAACTCACACGCCGCGCACGACAAAGTCGTCATCAAGGGTGTTGGCATGGCCACCACCAACTCGGCCGAAGACTTTGACGATCGATTTATCCGTCCAAGCCTCGTCGCACGCGGGAACTACAGCTTCCGCGGCAAGAACTACGGCTATGTCTCAGGCAAGGGCCTCGAGGGAAAGGGCTGGGACTCTTCAGAGGGCCTCTACTCGCTCCTGATTATGCAGCGGTACCTCTCGCCAGAGACCGTGCTCAGTCCTGTGGACAACAACCCAATGGCTGGTGCCAAGGGTGATGTCGAAGAGCTCGCCGCTGGCGGCATCGACTCGTATGACTATTCGCAGCACAACCCAGGTGACCCAGGTAACAATGTATTCTCGTCACCAGAGGGTTTCTGGGACACTAGTTTCTACTGCCAGCTCGATGACGACGAAGCCGATCACGCCTCGTACGCCCATCAAACTCTCGCTGGCCGTCGGTACAACCGATGGATGGGCGGAAGCCGCACGATTCACCCCTTGTATTCGACGCGTGGCTTGCACTCAGCAGAAGAAATCGACGCAGACATGCTGACCGATGGTCTTCCTGACCAGAGCTCTGATGGCTACAGGTTCTCACCTGTACTGGAGCAGCTTGGTCCCACCACCTCGTGGAATGGTCACATCTTCACCACTGATGGCACGGTCGCCAACAGCGACAACTTCCTTGAGTTCAAGCATTACACCACCGGTCTCGAAGACGGCGGTTCGTACAGCAAGCCACTCCCGGACAACATGTTTGAGTGTGAGTTCACTCAAGAGTGGAGCCCAGAGGAAAACTCGGGCGGCGACACTTATGGCCACGGTGCAGGCGACAACTTCCTCACCTTCACCAACAGCAACAACGCAGCTGGCAGCTGGGGCATGGGCTCCATGATGGCGCTGCCAGGCGGCAGCCCGCCCTCATACTGGCGATACGGGTCTGACTCGTACTTCCTGACCAAGCGGCTGACCTTCGATCCATTGATCGACTGATCCTGATACCGACGGCAACGCCGCCCCACCCAATGGGGCGGCGTTGTTTTTCGGCACTTTCCATTACGCTCCCCACATGGGCCACTCTCTCATGAATCATCGCGATCGCGCCTTCACACTCGTGGAACTCCTGGTGGTCATCACCATCATCGGCATCCTCATGGCCATCATTCTGCCATCGATTGCTGGTGCCCAGCGGAGCGCTCGCGAAGCCCAGGAGCGAAAGCAACTCAGTGATGTCAATACCGCTTGGAAGTCGTGGGCACCATCACACAAGAATTCCTATCCGATTCCGGGACTGGCACGACGGCAACGATTTGATGTCAACGGCAACGGCGTCGATGGAAGCGACCCGTTTGTCGCCGGCAGTGGCCGCGAAGATGCAAGTTGGAACGATCACGCTTCGCTCCTATCACTCTGCATTATGGAAGGCCTCATTACCCCTGAACAACTCGTGTCGCCCAATGAATACTCAGACAGTGTGTACACCTACAACGACTATCGATATGAGTCGCTCGGTGTTGCTGATGGCGACGACACGCTCAAGTGGGACCCTGGATTCTCAAACGATCTCCGCGGCGACACATTGGGATACGGACACAACTCCTATGCCATTATGCCACTCGCAGGCGAACGTCGCCGTGACCAGTGGGACCGCCCTGGTAACTCGTCATTTGCCGTCATTGGCACCCGTGGCCCAGCAGATGGTGACGCTTCGCTGCTCAATGATGTTGACGCAGGCGGTAGTCCGCAGACACCATCCAATACGGCCTATCTCATGGCCAAACCCGGCGGATGGCGAGGCATCCTTGTCTATGCCGACGGGCACTCTGATATCTCTGAGGGTTTCTACCCACAAGGGTCGACCTACAAGACCATTGATCCCAACAATGGCAGCACACTGCAGCTTCCGGACAACATCTTCAAAGCTGATGTGGACCCAATTGGAGCGTACATCAGCAATACGTCCAACCTGCTTGGCAGTGACATTTTGCTCACCCATACACAGTATGGAGACCAGGGATCCGGTGGCTGGTCCACGGCCTCGGAAATAAATCCGTTCGACATCCAATTCACGCCGATTCACGACTGAGGCAAGAACACAACAACATCGCCCGTCACGGTAGGCTGCGCATCCATGATGCTCCGCCTCATCTTGATTGCCCTGCTTGGCCTTCCCGCCAGTGGTGCCCCCACAACCATACCGCCCGCTCGCAAGGCGACGACGGTGGCTGTCATTCCGATACGCGGGCCAATTGATGCTATTACGAGAGCATCTGTTGAACAACGCCTTGCGATGGCCGCAGACCGCGGAGCCGACGCAGTCGTTATCGAACTCGACACGCCTGGAGGCGAACTGCTCGCCACGCTTGAAATCACCCACTTAATTCGCACACAAGCGCCGGCCAACACGATCGCGTGGGTGAACCCATTTGCATTCTCGGCCGGGACCATCATTGCCCTCTCCGCGCGACAGATTGTGACGGCGCCGGACGCAATGATGGGAGACGCCGCGCCAATCACGTCACTGGGTCCGATCCCGGCCACTGAGCGAGCAAAAATTGAATCACCACTGCTTACTGAGGTCATCGATGAGGCAAGACGACATCACTACGACGAACGACTCGTACAGGCGTTTGTTAGCGTTGGGATTGAACTCTGGCTTCTCCGGGACGGTAGTACCGGCGAGGTTGTCTTTGTTGATCGCGATGAATACAAAACCATCTATGGTGAAGAGCCGGCCGAATCGCTGACGTCCATCACTCCACCCAAGAGCGACGAACCATTTCAAGTCAGTCCGCTTCTCACAATGCTCGCGGGGCTACAACCCCAAGGCCAAGCCATCGAGAACGATATCGCAACCGAGCCACTTCTTCCATCTATTCGCTCACCGCTCTCAGCACGTGATGCCAATCGATTTGAGGTACTCGGGCAAGTCGTCTCGAGCGATCGACTTCTGACACTCAAACCATGGCAAGCCGAGGCGTATGGATTGTCAATCGGCACGATTGCGAATGACGCGGAGCTGCAGGCGTTCTTTGGCGCCGACCAACTCATTCGAATCGAACCGACGTGGTCCGAGTCGCTTGTACAACTGCTCATGTCGTGGCCGGTTCGGATGGCCTTCATTGCTGTGTTTGTCGTCTGCATCCTTATTGAAATGGCGCTGCCTGGAACGGGTTGGTTTGGAGTTGGCGCTGTCGTTGCCCTACTCGTTCTGCTTGGCACGCCCATGCTCATCGGATTGGCCTCATGGTGGGATGTGGCGGCGGTGTTTGCTGGGCTGCTTCTCATTGGCGTTGAAATCTTGGTCCTCCCAGGCACACTTATTGCAGGAATGGTGGGCGCTTTGCTGCTATTACTGGGCCTCGTTGGCAGCGCTGTGTCTGGCGATCTCGCATCGACAGCCACGCAAGAACAGGCTGTTCGCGGCGGCCTGATTGTGCTGATTGGATTTGGAATCGGATGTGCACTCGCATGGATGGTCGTGAAGCGGCTTGGCGGAATGACAGCTGGGCGAGGAGTGATCTTGACGGCAACTGTCGGTGATGAGAACAATGGCCACAGGGCAGCACCAAGTCGAATTGGCTGCACTGGCATCGCCCGTACTGATTTGCGTCCCTCCGGCTGTGTCGACATCGATGGGCACACGCTTGATGCAGTATGCTCAGGCCGATGGATTGAGGCGGGAACCAGCGTGCGAGTCACGCAAGACGGCCTTGTCTTAGAAGTGGAGCCCTACTGAGTGAACACATTACTTGCCCAGACTGCCAATGATGGGGGAACTACCTTGCTGTGGGGCTTTCTGCTGCTGGGTGCAATGATCTTTCTCATTGCCATGGAACTCATTGTGCCAAGCGGCGGCGTGCTCGCCATTGCAGCGGCAGCCTCATTGATTGGATCCATTACAGCATTCTTCCTGCATGGCACAACCACTGGCTTGGCGGCCTTGGCAGCTGTTATTTTTCTTGGCCCGATCGCGACATGGATCTTTTGGAAATGGTGGTCCCAGACCGAGATGGCCAACCGCATGGTGCTGACCACGCAAGAGGACACGGTTGATCATTCACGAGCCGCTCTTCTACACCAATGCGGAGTTGCCGAAACGGATCTGCGGCCGATCGGTACAGTGCGTATCAACGGGCTGCGGCACGATGCGCTCTCCGACCACGGGTACATAACCGTCGGGTCGAGTGTCAGTGTTGTAGAAGTGCTCGATAATCAACTCAAAGTTCGACCAACCCCGGAGGAGACCTCATGACACACCTACTCTCTATGAGCGAAGTATGGATCGGCGCCATCATTGTTGGTGGGGTCATCCTGCTCATCCTCTTTCTATTTGCCTTCCAGTACATCGGCCTCTGGGTTCAAGCCTGGGTATCCGGAGCGAGCGTCCGATTTATCGACCTGATCATGATGAGGTTCCGAAAAGTCAAACCACGCCTGATCGTCGAAAATCGCATTACCGCCAAAAAGGCCGATATTGACATCACGACAGAGCAACTTGAATCACACTATCTCGCAGGCGGGCACGTTACAGCAGTCACCCGCGCGGTCATCGCTGCCAAGAAAGCGAAAATCGACCTCGAATGGAATATCGCCACCGCCATTGATCTTGCTGGCCGCGACATTCTTGAGGCTGTTCGAACAAGCGTGAACCCCAAGGTCATCGACTGCCCAAGTGTGGAAAGCAATCGATCGACGATCGATGCCGTTGCAAGCGACGGCATCAAATTGTGCGCACGAGCCCGCGTGACAGTGCGGACCAATATCGCTCGGCTTGTCGGCGGAGCCACCGAAGAGACAATCGTGGCGCGTGTGGGCGAAGGCATTGTGTCCACGATTGGCTCAGCGAAGAATCACCTCGCTGTTCTTGAGAATCCGGATGAAATCTCGAGGACGGTACTGGAGAAGGGACTCGATGCTGGAACGGCCTATGAGATTCTCTCAATTGATATTGCTGACATTGATGTGGGTGAGAATATCGGCGCCCGCTTACAGGCTGACCAAGCATCTGCTGACACAAAACGGTATCAAGCAACCGCCGAACAGCGGCGAGCCATGGCCGTCGCCCTCGAAGCCGAGCACAAGGCCGAAGTTGAAAAGAACAAGGCCCTTGTTGTTCTTGCTGAAGCAGAAGTACCCAAGGCCATGGCCGATGCATTCCGCAGCGGCAACATGGGCATCATGGACTACTACCGCATGAAGAACCTCGTCGCAGACACCGACATGCGACAGTCCATCGCAAGCGACCCAGACCTACCAGGAGCGAACAGCTAGAACTAGTTTCTAGCGTTGCCCGTGAATACGTCGATCGATCCCGCGACTTGGTCTGCATTAGCAATTGCGATGCCATGTCTTCTTGCCGTCAGCGCCTTCTTCAGCGGCGCCGAAACAGCACTCTTTGGCCTCTCGGCAAAGCAGCGCCTCGATATCGCCGACCGCCATGGCAAGAAATCTGCGGCGCTTGCCCTTCTTCGCCAGCCCCGGATGCTTCTGATTACCTTGCTCCTTGGCAACATGATTGTCAATGTGCTGTACTTCGTCATCGCATCCATACTCATGCAAAGCCAACCCTGGGGAGCCGGCGCCGCCGCCTTGCTGTGGATCGGCTCACTACTTGCACTCGTTCTGCTCGGTGAAATCGCGCCCAAGATGCTCGCGTCCGCTCAGTCGACGAGAGTCAGCCGAGCCGTGGCAGGGCCAGTGCTTGCGATCCACACAATTATCCTGCCGCTACGCACCGTGCTCGATCGCTTTGTCGTACGCCCACTCGCCCGACTCGCCGTACCACACCAATCCGCGACGCCGCTCTCGCTTCACGAACTTGATTCACTCCTCGACGCATCCGCGCAGGACGGCCTTGTTGAGCCCCAAGAACAACGACTCCTAGCGGACGTCCTATCGCTTGGCCACACCACGGTTCGCCGCGCGATGACCCCACGCACTCGCATGGTCTCCATTCCAATTGATGCCACAACCAAGGATGTACGGTCGATCATCCACAAGAACGGTCTCATGCGACTTCCGGTTCACGGAACTGATCTTGATGACATCCTTGGCATGCTTCATGTGAAAGACTGGCTTCGCGGCCATGGTGACATCAAGACTTTGCTGAGGACGCCTATCTATGTTCCAGAAGTAACCACTGTGGATCTCGCCCTTGACTCGCTCCAATCAAGCCAACAACAAACAGCGATCGTCGTTGATGAGTTTGGTGGAACTGCCGGCGTTGTGTCCCTGCATGATTTGATCGAACCAATCGTCGGCGACATTGTTGACGACGCAACTGACCAACCGGCGGAAGCGCGACCAATCGGACCGAACCAGTGGATCGTCCCGGGCGACTTTCCGGCGCACCGGCTCATGCGAGCGTTGCTTGGACAGCAACAGCATACGAATGTCGACACGGTGGGCGGGTTGATCACCCGGAAGCTTGGGCGAGTAGCTGCCCAAGGGGATGTGATCACGATTGCTAATGTGAACCTTGAAGTTCATCATGCTGATGAATCTGGGGCTATTGAGACAATCATTGTGTCACTCGAGGGCAGTGCATCATGACTGATCTCGAATGGTCAATCTTATTCTTCGCCGCGGTCGCCGGGACGTGCCTCATGGCACTCTTTGCGGGCATGGAGATAGGCCTCTACACACTTAATCGCGTACGGCTTGAACTTCGATTGAGTGAAGGTGATCACTCTGCGCACATCCTCAGCCGGCTCCTGAGTCGACCCGGCACGATGCTCACCGTCATTCTGGTTGGCACCAATGCAGCCAATCAGCTTGGGGCGTGGAGCATTTCAGTCATGCTCCACGGGGCCGGGTACGGCCCCATCGCATCTATTGTGATCGACACGATTATCTTGGTGCCCATACTGCTCATCTTGGCTGAAGTGTTGCCAAAGGAACTCTTCCGAGCGCATGGTGATCGGTGGTGCTACACGCTCGCCCGACCACTTCGAGTTGTTGAGTTGGTGCTTCGATGGACAGGTATTGGACCAACAATTGAATTGTTTGGACGTGGCGTTGCTGCAGTTGTTGGTGGAAGCGTGGAACGAGAAGTCACCGCTCGACAACGCATGAGTGATCTCTTTAAGGAAGGCCTCGATGCTGGAGTCCTCAGCAAGGAGCAAACCAATTTGCTTGATCGTGCTCTTTCGCTTCGAGATCGCACAGTGCGTGATGAGATGGTTGCGTGGGAAGCGGTTCAAACGATTGCAGAAAACGCCACGCCAGGTCAACGCCACGAAGCCATCGTTTCGCGGTGGTCACGATTGCCGGCCATTGATGAACAGCAATGCGTCACCGGGATCATCTCGGTACTCAATCTTGATTGCTATCCAGACAGGCCGATTAGCACGCTTGCTCATGACGCCATGTTCATTCAGCATTCGACATCGGCCGACCATGCACTTCGCACACTTCGCAGCCATCAAGCTGCAATTGGAATTGTGCAAGACGATAACGGCGAGGCAATCGGAATCGTGACCATCAAGGACCTCATTAGGCCACTGCTCGCCTCGTTCTAGTGTCGGCGAACGTCCTTGATCAAGAGCTGAACTGTGCTGCGGCCTTGCCACGTATTGATCGATGGCTCAAACACAATGTCAACCACGGCGCCGCGTGGCAAGCTTGATTCGAAGTGGCCGCGATGGAACCATGGACACCGAAATGATCCAAAGGCCAATTGCAAGTGAGTACTGCTCTTGCCCATGACATTCGATTGTGTGATCTTCACATCACGGGCGATGAGACACGCTGCCCTGTTGGCCTGTCCGGTTGGCTGCATCGCCTGCTGCAACTGTGTTACCGCCTCGAATGTCAACTCTGAAAGATCAACCTCACAGTCGATTTGAAGCCGCGTCACAAGATCTTCAGGCTTCAACTTCTTGTTGGCGTGTGCGATCAATGATCGCTGTACGTCTTCAAACCGTTCTCGCTTCAGTGACATCCCGGCCGCCATAGCGTGACCGCCGAGAGACTCGAACTGATCCTCAACCGAACGAAGCGCCTCGAGAATGGAGTATCCGGCAATGCTCCGAGCTGACCCCTTCAATACGCCCGACTCTCCCTCGCACAACAAAACAACAGGTCGGTGGTACAGACCAGCAAGCCTGCTGCACACAATTCCAATGACACCTGGGTGCCAGTCTTTGTGAGCCAATACAATCATCCGTTGATCGTCGCTTGTCATGCCAGCATCAACTGCCATTGTGTCGGCTTGTTCGGCAAGTTCCGCCGCCAATATTTGCCGGGACTGGTTGGCTTTGGAAAGTCGGCTCGCAATATCTGCCGCTTCAGCGTCGCTATCAGTCAACAAGAGGTCCAATGCTTCTTGAGCATGTCCCATTCGGCCCGCAGCGTTGAGGCGTGGCCCAATTCGATATCCCACTGTTTCTGAGGAAATCGACTCGCCGGGCTTTGCGCATAGGGGAAGCATGGCTTTGATGCCAGCGAGCGAGCAGGATCGCATCATCTTGAGGGCCTTTGCCGCGAACTTTCGATTTTCCCCAACAAGGGGAACTACATCTGCGATGACGCCGATCCCGGCAAGGCACAACACATCTTTGAGCACCTCGGCAAGTGTGCCCGTTGGATCGTCTACTCCCTGATGTACACAGGCGAGGTGTCTCGCGAGAATGTACGCCACCGCTGATCCACTCAGTTCCGGCCATGCATAATCGCTGCCTGGTAGCCCCGGGTGCACAATTGCCACAGCCTCGGGGAGACCTGCTTCGCCTGGAACGTGGTGATCCGTGATGATGAGGTCAATCCCCAACCCTACGCAGGCCGCCGCTTGATGGATAGCCGTCACCCCGCAATCGACAGTGATCACAACCGTTACGCCACGTTTATCCAATTCCTCCAATGCTGCAACATTAAGCCCATAGCCTTCGTCAATGCGATGAGGGAGATAGGGTTCAATCTCAGCCTTGGGCGCTATTCCTCGCATCACACGCGTCAATATGGCCGTTGATGTCACGCCGTCGGCATCGTAATCACCGTATACGGCAATTCGTTCGCCCTGCTCGAGTGCTCGAAGGATGCGATCTGTTGCCGCCGCCACGCCTGGCAGTTGATCTGATGGGTCAAACTTCGCCTTCGCCGCCCCGAGATACGCCTCACGATCCTCGGCGTCCGTGAACCCTCTCGCATTCAGGATGCGAGTGAGAAGATCTCCCTCGCCTCCGGCCTCAGGCATGGTCCACTGACATGTCAATCCTTGCATGGCCACGAACTATACACCACGACCCTGTTGTCCTATCCTGCTCCTCCCATGCCCACCCCCCTCAAAACCGTTCTCCTCTTCGGCCAGCCCGGCGTGGGCAAGGGCACGCAGGGCAAGATCCTCGGCACGGTTCCCGGCTTTGTTCACCTCGCAACTGGTGACATGTTTCGCGGCCTCGACCGTGAATCCGAACTCGGCCAGGAGTTCATTCGCTATTCAACTCAAGGCCTTCTCGTACCTGACAATCTGACAATTCGGCTCTGGCGGCAATACGTGCAAGGGCTCATTGACACGAATCAGTACCGACCCGATAACGACCTTCTTGTGCTCGATGGCATCCCGCGAAGTGCAGGCCAAGCAGCCATGATTGATGAGCATATTGACGTCCTCCGAGTCATCCACTTGACCTGCTCCGACATCGAGCCGCTCATCGAACGCATCAAGCGGCGGGCCATTCATTCCGGCCGACCCGATGATGCCGATGAAAAAGTCATCCGCCGCCGCATGGAGGTGTATCACCAAGAGACCAGCACGGTGCTCGACTTCTATGACGAGGCAATGGTCGCAACTGTTGACGCGGTTGGACTTCCAGGCGAGATATTGATGCACATTCTGAACGAGATCATCCCAGCTGCCCGTGGGCAAGTTGGTAATCCATTCGGTTAAGTTGCGTCCACAAGCCCACATCGACCCCTCCTGCCCCCAAGTGTTGGCGTACACCCCGCGATTCCACGGGAACTCACATTTCCAAGCGGCTCCACGCGGTTCGCAGGGTAGAATGCCTACTTGGCTCAACATGCCAAAGCTCTTTCTCAATTTGGTGGATCTCTCAACGGACCTCACCACACGCAAATGCGTGAGTGAACGTCCCAACGAAACGATCTCACCACCCATCGGGGCCGACTGGCATCGACCGGGCGGGGAACGTATGACGTTGCGTGTCGCGGATGCATTTCTCCCGCGTTAACAAGTGATGCAAAAACCTTAACTGGCAACACCCAGTTCGCACTCGCGGCTTGACCGCGACGTTCAATGACTGACGTCCGATAGGACATTGAACGCCACTTCGGACTGGCTTCAATGGGCTAGCAGGCCCCTGCGAAGCGAGACATTTGTCTGCTATGGCTTGCAGGAAGGTCGTCGCCAACCGTCCTGCAGGGCGAGAGTAAATAGCGACTACACACGTAGAAGCGGTGTACCGACCGTCACGGCACGGGGGTTCGACTCCCCCCGGCTCCATTGAAAAGCCACGCGTCAGCGTGGCTTTTTCAGTAGTGCAGAACACTCGGCGTTCTCGCATCTCCTCCCAAATCAGCCACAACGGGCGGCCACCCAACGCCGAGTCAATGAGGTCTCCCGGGCCGCCTTCGTGGCGGGGCTGAAGAGAATGCCCGCAGAAACGGTATTTTTAGGGACAATTATGGTGATCATTGGCGTAGGGTTAGGGGTTCGAGGCACACTCTGCAGAGAAAAGGACCACACACAATGCTCACCCTCGCCGCGATCGCCACTTTGGCGACGACCACGTTGACTCAGCCCTCCATGGCGGAAGCCATGGACACGCTCAAGACCATCTCGTCGTCCGCTAGGCTCCACCACACCGATGGAGGTCGTATCGATCGAGTCTTTGGCGCCCCAATGACTACCGGTAGGACTGCTGCGGAAGCTGCAGACCGCTTTGTGGTTGAGGCCGCAGCGATGTGGGGCCTGCAACCCACCCACTTACGACGCACCGGTGACGGACAACCGCTGGGCTACGACGCCCTGACAGGATCATTCAAGTTCACGCTGACAACATTTGATCAAGTCGTCGGCGACACTCCAGTCTTTGGCTCGACCCTCAAGGTGTTGGTTCGCAACGGCACAACACCAGCTGTAGTGCTCGCCTCGGCGGATCTGCATCCCACAATGGGGTGGAACCCGCCACTGTCCATCACAGCACAAGACTCCATGATTATCTCGACGATGGCAGCCGCTCGGGCGATGGGACCACAGGCCCGCCTGACAAAAACGCCAACAACGGCGATCTTTGCTGGCATTGGAGATGACATCCGTCCCCCACGCTTGGTGGTCGATGCAGTCGCCGCCGTTGGCACCAATCGCGATGCCAACTACACCAAGACTCGTTTGATCATCGACGCGCAGACCGGGGAAGTCATTCACGAAGAAGACCGCATCCTCCACTGCGGACTGTCGCTAGCCGCTGCAGCAATGGGCGATGTCACCGGAACCGTGTCGGGACGCGTCAACGACGGATGGTCCGCATGGGAATGCGACACAACGGTGACGGAACCACTTCCGTGGGCCTACGTCACTGTCGGTGGAACGGTCGTAACAACAGATGCAGATGGATTTTTCTCAGCGCCCGCAACAGGAATTGTCCTGGTCGAGTCGGAACTCCGAGGTCCCTGGTTCAATGTCAACAACGACGCAGGTTCAGATACGATCGTATCGGTCGACATAATGAACGATGATCATGTTGAAATTCTGCACAATGAAGGCGAAACCGAACTGATCATGGCACAAGCCGTGGCCTATCGCGATGCCAACCTTGTGCGGGACTTCGTTCTGGCAGTCAACCCAAGCTACCCGACCATTGGTACGCAAACCGATTGGCCAGTCAATGTCAATCTCGCCGACACATGCAATGCCTATTACGACTACTCGTCGATCAACTTCTATCAATCCGGCGGAGGATGCAACAACACGGCCTTTGGTCATATTGTCTTCCACGAATATGGTCACCACCTAGTCGCCGAGGCTGGATCCGGCCAAGGCGAGTATGGCGAAGGAATGGCCGACTGCATCGCACTGATCATGACAGGCGATCCAATCATGTCGCCAGGATTTTTTCAAGGTAACTGCGCCAGTGGAATCCGAAATGCCGACAACAGCTGCGAATACTCCGAAACAAATTGCTCATCCTGTGGAAGTGCAATTCACTCCTGCGGGCAACTCATTTCCGGCTGCGTGTACGACACATGGATGGCCCTTGAGTTCAGTGATCCATTGAACGCACAGAACATCATCAATAGCCTGACGATCGACAGCATTCTGCTGCACAACGGAACCGGGATCAACGATGCCATCGCCATCGACTTTGTCACCCTTGATGATGATGATGGCAATCTTGCCAATGGATCGCCTCACTACACCCAGATCGAACAGGGATTCGACCTTCACGGGCTCAATGTGCCTCCGATCGAGTGGCTGAGCATTACGCTCCCACAAGGGCCCCCCACGCACATCATGCCCGATGGTTCCACGTCGCTTCCCGTCCACATCGCCAGTGTCCTTGGCACCTATCAGCCGGGTACTGCGAAGTTCTTTGCTGAACAAAATGGCACCAGCAGCCCTATAGACCTTGAAGACCTCGGCAATGGCGACTTCCTAGCGCACTTCCCCAACGCCCAGTGCGGAGTCGATGTGAACTGGTTCGTATGGGCTCGCACAACAGACGAGCAAAACGTGTTCCTTCCACCTAACGCACCTGATGTACGCAACTCAACCATCTCCGCCTGGTCGGAACCAACGGTGATCTTTGACGACGACGGATCGACTGACCCTGGTTGGACGGTTGCAGGCGATGCCACCGACGGATTCTGGGAACGAGGCATCCCAGCCGGCGGCAACAATCGACCGGGCACTGATTGTGACGGCGCAGCAGCCGAGTGTTGGCTTACCGAGAATACCTCTGGCGGCGGCGGCGATGTCGATGGTGGCAGCACAACGCTGACTTCACCGACAATCAACGCAACTGGTGTCGCAAATATCTCCTACTGCTGGTGGTATCGGAATATTGGTGGCGGCGGGAATGTGGAAGACGATGTGTGGGTCGTCAACATCTCTGATGATGATGGTGCCACGTGGACAGTCCTGCAGCAGACGGGCACCACCGGGCCGGATGTTGAAGGCAACTGGCAAACGTCCACCTACTCACTGACGGACGTTCCAGGCTTTGAAGTCAACGACATGTTCCGAATTCAATTCGTCGCGTCAGACCTCAATGAATCTTCCCGCGTGGAAGCGGCCATCGACAATGTCCATATGGAACGCATCGACTGTTCTACGCAGCCGTGCCCAGGAGATATTGACGGTGACGGCACTGTGGACACATACGAGATTCTCGCCGTGCTAGGCGCATGGGGACCGTGTGATGGATGCCCGGCAGATGTGACCGGTGACGGGGACGTCGGAATCGATGACCTGCTTCTGCTTGTGGGCTCCTTTGGCCCGTGCCCATGACCTAAGACGGCTTGGAACAAGACGCTTCGCTATGGTGGCACGACCTGTCAGCAGCACCCGCTGCTGAATCATGGGACAAGACCAACACAACAACAACACCTCCGTATTCACGGAGGTGTTGTTGTTGAGATGGGTGGTGCATTGCTCTTGAAGAGGTACGGGGAAGATCAATTATGGATGAACTGCGACGGGCAACCTAGATCCTTCTAAGCCGCCCGCCGCAGTAAATCTCCGTCTTAAGAGTTCAAAATCCGTCATTGGCACGGGCCAAAGGCGGCGATGAGGCCAAGAAGGTCGTCGATGTTGGTTGTGCCGTCTCCAGTGATGTCGCCACCAGACGTGCCCCAACTGCCGATTGCGAGAAGCAAGTCATCGATGCCCACATCGCCAGACCCGTCAAGATCCGCTTCGCACGGCGCATCGACGGTTCCCTCGCCTCGTGCATCAGTTGCAAAGGCCAACTCGGCATGTGCACGCACGATGACGGCATCGCCCTCTTCGAGGTCGAGATCAAATTCAATGGCGCCGGCTGTGTTTGCCCTGGCCATACCGCGAATTTCTCCATCCACCGTGGCCACCATTATGACATCTGCAAAGTTGAAGTTTGGCTCGTCGGCCTCCAGTTCAAACTGGTAGGAGTGCGAACCAATGAGAAATTGTGGCAGCTGTCGAATCCCGAGATTGAATGGAGCCTTTTGCCATGGACGAAGTTCTGGGTCACCAAGCAACTGCGACATGTACATATTCCTCTTGGCGTCTGATGCATAGGTCACGCACGCGTGTGCTTCAAGCCACGAACTCTGCATGAGATCACCGATCGACATATTGATACCCGACCAGTAGTACTGGTTGAACGCCTTGGCGAAGTAATGATTGGCGGTTGTGTTGCTCGATCGAATCGAACCAATGTGGGCTACGGCGCCGTTCTCTGTGCCTTCCATCCACACTTCACCGATGCAGTCATCAATCTCGTGAATGTGGCTGTTACCACAAGCAACTGACACAACGACCGGCGTGTAACGACCATTGGTCATGTCTTCGACATCCTCTCGCCACAACTCTTCGCCAAGAATATTCCAGTTGCTGCCCCACTTCTTCTTCCAGCCGTGCCCTCGGTACATCACCAAACCAAAGTGCGTGTCGTTGATATCAGCAACAACATTTGCTGTTGTGGAGCTCGCTTCTCGACCGGAATACATGGTGAAGTTAGGGGAATACCCAACGTAGTCGGCATCGGCAATGTCTTCGATGCACTCCACATACTTCTTTGGCTCTTCCTCGTGAGCTGCGAGCAACGCTCGCTTGTAGTGCATTGACAAACTCAGTGGGTTTTCTGAATAACTAATTGTCTTCGCAATCTGCTCCTCAAGATCAACTTCTGAGTCACATGAATAGCGACCTATTTGGCAGGACGGAAAGAATTCGTCATCAAGACACACATAGTAGTGGTCTGAAGGAAGTGAGCTTAATGGGTCGACATGCATCGGCATTTCGTCCACATCTCCGATCAACAGCACGTAACTCTCATACGGATCGTCACAGCCATCAAACCAATCGGAAATTGCATCCTTTACATCATGCTGGTCATACCCAGTGCCAAGATTCTCCGTCCTAACGATTGTGACCGTTAGCCCACGCTCTGTCTTCTGACGAATGAGGGGCGTTAACTCTCCAATGTATTTCCTAGGCGTCACGATAAGATAGTCACCCGCGGATGTACCCATGTTCAATACCGCCAACTCATGCTGCCACCACAACCTTGCGTTGTCATATTGAAAGTCAAACATTGCAGCGGCGCGAGGAGTCAGCATCAACTGCTCAGTAGGTTCGCCGGGCATGTGCACTTTGAATTCGAATTTGGTAGACACAATTAATCTTCTAGACGCTGGCACACATTCCATGCAGGCGGCTACGACGCCAAGCGATCCAACGCCACGGCTCTGGTGATATGCAGTGCTCACTCGAGCTCGCTCAAGCGGAAATGGTGATGTTGTGGACTGATAGAAATTCCCGTCAAAGTAGAACGTCTGGTCCCCATCGCCACCATCTTCATCAGTAGCGTCGAGTCGCTGCGTCGGATACACGTTGACATTCTCAAGAACGACCTGCTCAACTGGCGTCAACTCAAAGTCGAAATCTGGGCTCTCGCCATTGGTTGTTCGGCTCATGCTTGCGATACGAATGCCCACGCCCGGAAGTTCGGGCAAGCCGAGCGCGTTGGTTGCCATCGCACCATCGCCAGGCAATGAAACCGCCTGCATCGACTCGGTTGTCCCTGGAATGAGCTTCTCTTCGATCCACATGCCGTGGAGACGGATCTCAAACACTGACAGATCAGCAGAACTACGATCAGGCATGACCTCAATAGTCGGCGCGGTGCCGGCCGGTGAGTTGTCAAACGACACCCACTCACGATCAGCGGCAAGGGCTGCCCCGCCACACGAAAGCGTGAGCCCAATAGCGGCCAATGATAGATTGAGAGGGCGAATATTCATGGAGAAAGCCATAACAAGAACTCCTGCAACAAGTTGTGCGATGAGATCGCTTGAGCGATCGGTTCCTACATCTCTGCCCTTGCATGGCGAGAAAAACTCTACAACCCCACTAGTCAGCTCAGGCCGACGCGTGTGCTCAAGGTTGAACTTCACTCAATGTTGGTCAGATCTTTGTCGTAATCTCAGAGGTGGCTGTGAGATCGTGCCGCCTTGCTTTGGCCCCAAGAATCACAACACGCCGATCAATCCGCGGTCTCTTGCACTTCCGCCCATTGCAAGTCCATAACCAGAGCTCCGTGATCTGACGGGAATTCTCGCTTGGAAGGCGGAACAGCATCGTCCTCCCAAACCTCGGGGAGCACCGCCCCTGACCGAGCTTGAAGCGTCCACCCTTCAGCGGGATTCTTCACGTACAAGCGGTCAATCCGTTCGAATCGCTGCAGGGCGCCACCCTCTCCTTTGATCCCGCGAATCATCGGCGACCATGTCAGGCCGGGATGCTGCACTGGATTGGGATACACCATGCGGTAGGTGTCAACGAAACCTGCGTCTCGCATTGCAATGCTCACGGGAAGATCCAATTGGCGGCGATCACGATAGACACGAGCAGTGTCAACTGTCCAATCAAGGTGCGATGGACAATTCCAATCCCCCCCAATAAGCACTGGGATGTCGGACTGAAGCTGGCCGATTTCCTTGAGGTAAGCCAAGATCGCATTGGCTTGTTGCACACGCTGTGACCGTGTGCTTTCAGCAGCAAGCAAGTCATCGTCTGAAATGCTTGGATTATCTCGCAGTTCATAGGTGACAAAGGCCCGCCAATCAATCCAAGTGCTCCACGCTAGAAGCGACCGTCCCTCTTGGTCAACCAACTTCGCACCAACACCATGCCACGCATGATGGAAGAAAGTCGCTTCGATCTCTAATGGTGTGAGTACACACAAGTGCTTACTTTCAGCCTGATGTTGATGCCAACCTAACTCGCTAGCAAGCCATTCCCCAAGAAGCGGCCGATCACCATCGATGTCATAGCTTTCTTGAAGCAGCACGATATCCGGCTGCTGCTTCCGAATGATTGCGAGCGCCTTCTCGGGCCCCTGCTCAACATCGTTCCCGCCGTGCAGAATATTCCAGACCATCACCCGAAGGTCATCTGGCTCCGACCCAGTCGGGCCCATCGCAACGACCACACCGAGAATCAATCCAATCATGCGTAACACCTTTCAAAATGTACATTGCCTACTCGGCGTGAGCCCCCGCCGCCGCAGTCTTCTGCTGCCGCGAAATTTGTTTGCGTTTGCTTTCGTCGAGGATTCGCTTGCGAAGGCGGATGGCATCAGGCGTGATTTCAACGAGTTCATCATCTTGAATATACTCAAGGCCGGATTCAAGCGTGGTTTCACGCGAGGCCTTCAGGACCTGCGTCGCCTCTTTGTTCGCCTCGCGAACATTCGAGAACGCCTTGCCCTTCACGATATTCACACCAAGATCGGCGTCGCGCGCATTCTCACCAACAATCTGCCCGGCATAAATTACGTCTTGTGTTTCGACAAGCAGAATGCCACGCTGGCTGAGATTGAGCATTGAGTAGGTGGTCGCCTGCCCATCAGCCGTAGCGACCATGACTCCGTTTTGCCGGCGATAGGACATCGTGCGTCTAGGAGCATACTTCTGGAAGCAGTGATACATCACTGCTTGCCCACCAGTGGCTGTGAGCATATGACTTCGCAAACCAATCAATCCCCGCGCAGGGATCTCACATTCAATGTGCATTCGATCACCGCGTTGATCAAGGCTCTGCACCTCACCGCCACGTGCACCAAGAAGTTCCATCGCCGATCCAACATGATCCTGATCGACATCGATGGTGAGCAATTCGATCGGCTCACACACTACGCCATCAATTTCCTTCTCAATCACTTGTGGCCGACCAACCGTCAGTTCATATCCTTCACGACGCATGTTCTCTAGCAAAATGCCAAGATGCAGCAGCCCACGACCTGACACTTTGAACTCATCAGCAGTATCGCCCGGCTCTACCCGCAATGCGAGATTACTGCGAAGCTCACGTTGTAGTCGCTCATCAATTTGCCGACTCGTGACATACTTGCCGCTTTGTCCTGCATTTGGCGAATCATTGATTCGAAAGAGCATGTGCAAGGTTGGCTCATCGACTGCAATTCTCGCAATCGGATGTGGTTGCTCAGGGCACGCGATCGTGTCGCCAATCTCAAACTCACCAATGCCCTCAACAGCACACAAGTCACCCACTGAAACGATCTCAGCCGGCGTCCGGCCAAGGTCTTTGAATCGATACAACTTCTGAGCCCGTGCCGTACGGTTCTTGTGCTCGTGACAGATCGTCACAGCCTGCCCAGCGGTCAACACACCAGCAAAGATGCGGCCGATCGCAATTCGACCCGCGTAAGGCGAATAATCTTGGCTCGCAATCAACATTTGCAGCGGCACATCAGCATAGCCCACAGGCGCCGGAAGATGCTCCATGATGGCTTCGAGCAGCGGCTGCATATCACCCTGGTGCACGCCCTCTTCGGCTGATGTCCACCCATCACGGCCTGAGGCGTAGATCACTGGAAAGTCAAGTCGCTCGTCGCTCGCTCCGAGCGCGACGAGTAAGTCGAAGACTTCATTCAATACGCTATCTGCTCTCGCATTAGGCCGATCACACTTGTTGATAACCACAATGATCGGATGATCGAGTTCAAGTGCCTTACCCATCACAAAGCGGGTCTGCGGCATTGGCCCCTCGAATGCATCAACGAGCAGTAGTACGCCATCGGCCATTTTGAGCACTCGCTCAACCTCACCACCAAAGTCAGCGTGGCCAGGCGTGTCAATGATATTGATCCGACATGTCTTTCCCACGAACTCGCCGTCATTTGGCCGCCACGTGACCGCGCAGTTCTTAGACGTAATCGTGATACCCCGTTCCTTCTCAAGAGGATCCGAATCAAGAACACAGTTCAAATCCCCTCGATTGAGCGTCATCGACCCGCAATACGCCAGCATCGAATCAACAAGAGTTGTTTTCCCATGATCAACGTGCGCGATGATGGCGAGGTTACGAAGATTGGGATCGGCAGCATGCAGCATGATTCAACGCCTGTGTGCGGTGTATGCCCCGGCGCGGCGCACGGGCCTCAACGGGGAGCCGCGTATTCTAGTGCCAATAGAGGAAAGGAGTACCCCCACAGAGACGCCGCTTCCAGTGGCGTCCCCCTATTGCAATAGAAGTACCTTGCAGCGACGATATCCGCGTTCAACTCTTCCGCGTGAATCCGAACTTGGGCTTCGCCACCTTGACGGGTTTGCCGTTGACTTCAAGTACGGGATAGGCCAAAAAGTTGATTGGTCCTGATTCTGGACCAGGCTCCACGACAAGATCGCGGCCACGGCTGAGCTCAATCCGATTCGCAGGATTATGGCCAAAGTAGTACGTCGCTAGGCTCGTGTACTTGTCTGCCTCACTGATGTCTACCGGCCACCACTTGCCCTCAGCGTAGAACTCGGCCCAGCAGTGGTAGCCATTTACACCGCCGTCGTCGCGGGATGATGGAATCGCAGCGCCTATGGCAAACCGGGCAGGAATGCCGACCGATCGGGACAACGCGATGAAGTATGAGTGATAGTCGGTGCAGTTGCCGCTTCCACCATCACAGGCGTACTGAGCATCACCCTTTCCGTACTTCTTGTCTGCCTTGATGTACTGCATGCGGTCAATGGTGTGGTCATACAAAGCGCGGGCCTTGACAAGATCGCCGCCACGCTTGTTCTTAAGCGCCTCTGTAGCGATCTCTTTGAACTCAGTTGTGTTGGGAACAAGACGTTCCGGAAGAAGGAACTCAGCAGGCGACTTATCGTCGCAGCCATACACGCCCTTCTCATGACGCTTTACATCAAAGACCATCGAGATACTCTTGCCACTATCGGCCGGCGTCAGTTCAACAAACATCACCTTGTTGCCATAGCGTTTATCAGTCAACATCCTATGCGTGCCAGGAATCGTGATCGACTTGGCTTGCACGGTCTGAAACTCATCACTCTCTGGAATCGGAATCCACATGCGACCGTTTTCTGCAAGCTCAGGAACAGTGGCGTTGTACACAAACTCAAACGCATCATCACCTTCGATGACACCTAGCAGCTCCTGTGAAGCACCGTCCACTTCAGCATGCACCCATGTGCCATCATCCTGCTGACGCCATAGATAATATGGGCGACCATTGAGCTTATGCACCGTTGTTTCGGTCACCCGCATATCCCCAGGTTCACCTTCTAGGAAAAAGTCGACGTCATACACATTGCCGTCTTGGCTCGCAAGATCAACGCACGCAAAGTGCCGGCCCGGTCCAAGATTTGCAAGGTACTCGGTGTGAACACGAACGAGTTTGAGCTTCATGTCTTTGCCGTCGTAGGTCAACGGAAAGTACCCGCCCCCCTGCTCAGTTTCTTTGGCAATATGTGCTTCGATTCCCGCTTGAATGTCTGCGGTCACCGTGTGTGGAATTGGCTCTACCGCCGGGGATGTCAACGCCGCCGTGTCAGCGGCCATTCCGCTTGAGACCGCGATGCACACCGTGAACACTGCCGAAGCACTCCATACGCTCATGACTTCTAATCCTTTCGATTCTTGGGGATTGGCAACCTAACACAAGCTGCCAACTCAGCGAGGCAATCTCGAACTCCAATGGCCAGAACGACTATTGTGGGCACATGAAAATCGTAAAGGTCATCAAGTGGACCGCCGGCGTGGTTGTCATCGCCACGATCGGCATTCAATTTATTCCGGTGGATCGGACGAACCCCCCAATCACCGAAACCATTTCCGCCCCGCCCGAGGTCATGGCAATCCTGAATCGGGCCTGCTTCGATTGCCATTCCAATGAGACGGCATGGCCGTGGTACTCCTATGTGGCGCCTGTGTCGTGGCTCGTTAGCAAGGATGTGAAAGAGGGGCGAGAAGAGCTCAACTTCTCGCAGTGGGACTCTTACACTCCCTCCCGCGCAGCCCACAAGATCGAGGAGTGCGGCGAAGAAGTCGAAGAGGGCGAGATGCCACTGTGGTTTTACCTGCCGACGCACCCAGAAGCGAGGCTAACGCAGGCTGATGTGGACACAATTGTGACGTGGTCTAAGCAATAACAGGCATGAGGATTTTATTGTGGGCCGCGGAACAATGTTTGGTGGGTGTCCGAGAGATCCTCTTTCCGCCAAGTGATCACTCGAAACACGCCGGCGATCCAGTTCCGCTCCCAGCACAGTGCCTAATGAACTTCCTCAATCAGCACCGATAGATCGCAAGTAGAGGTTAGAGAACACCACTGGCGCGTACCCGTACTGGCTGACGTGTTCAATCAGTACACGGCGAGTCCCTTGGTTCTTGCCATCTCGCACCACCTGATCCGGCGAGCGATCAAATAGCATGGCCGCCCATGTTTCGTGTCCGGGTAAGAGAAAGTCTGCGAGCAAGAAGCGACCGCGAATTCGAACATTGCTACCGAATCGCTTCGGCGTGGCGCTGTACATGTCGAGCCAGGTTGGCGCAAGCCGGTGCAAGAAATCCGGGGCGAGGCCTTCGGTACAGAACGTGACATCCGGAGCCTTCTCTTGGAGTTCGCCGATCCACCCAACAAGATCCCACGCAGGAAGATACGTCGTCGAAAAAGCATCGAGACCAATCAATGTTGCGCCCGACTGCATAGCCAACCTGAGCTCCGCAAATGCAGATTGCCTCTGCTCTGGACTGTGAATATCAAGTGGCGACGATGGCAATGTGTCAAAGGCAGGCGTGTACAGCACAGAATGCCCCCACCACAACCCCCACTTCAATCCAGGCCGAGTCTGGACTCTTGAGAGGAGAGATGGCGCATTGCCCATCGGTCCACCATTAGCAAGCCAATGAGTTGTGAACTGAAATGGGTAATTCAATTTCTTGTGCTGATATGTCATCCCACTTGGCGCCCACAGAATGGTGCGGGACGCATTCTTCATCGCGGACATCAATATGTTGATGACGGATTGGTATCCATTGAGATCAGGTCTATTGGCTGCAGCAACCCACCCACCCGGGTTCTCGGTTGACTGATTGTGAGAGAACGCCAAAATGCAACCACGGATCGCAGACGTATCCGCGGTATACGTCACCGATCCAAAGGTGCTGCGGAACCACTCCCGATAAGGCGAGAGTGTATCGATCCACTGCAGTGGATTCGCAGCCGCTCGAATCGAGACAATGTATGTACGACTCGCGCCAGCGGGAAGTGTTGCCGAATGGCGTAAAGGGAAGTCGCCTTCTTTCATCTTGCCAGAGAACAGCAATTTGACATCCCATACACCATCGCCAGCAGCTTCAACAACAAGAGCACAGTCATGTTGATACTCCAGCACCGGATACTGCACACTGATACCCACGGCAATCTTGGTGTTCATCGCAACGGCGACTGGCGAGTACATCGAACCTGGCCACGTTCCCTGCATGCGCTGATAGGGACCCGCCTCCGTCAGGGCCTGCGGCCAACCCGAACTGCGAAAGTCCATACAGGCAATTTCAGGGCCAAGAGAGAGTGACGGAAGCGGGAGAGACCGCAACGGGATGGGCTCCATGGTGTCGTTTTTGACAGTCCACATCACGTCCATGCCAACTGATTTGACCTCCACACTCGACACGACCTGAAGCGGCCCGGCCACGGCGGAGGGCGTCCACGCCGCAAATGCGGGTGGGTGTCCAGCAACTCCAAGCGACCAGCCAGAAGAGACGCTGCCGGTGGCTTGAATGGCGGGTGCCGCAGACACTGAATCAGCCGCGAGCAGAGCAGGGAGAACGATGATGCAGACCGTGATCATGCCGAGCAGGCTACACCGGCTGTGGCCATCTGCAGCTGCTTTGCACGAACAAACAGACCAAGAGTGAGCCTTTCTAACCAGCAATAGAGGAATTGCCTGAGAGTTGGCTCTGTGTCCGGGATCTGAACCACTATTTCCAAAACTTCTCAGGGTAGAGAATCGTAGGCTCGGCCAAACCGCGTTCTTTACCGACGTTCTGCAGAGTACCTGCCCACTCCAACATAGAGCGCGCCATCTATGGTCAGCCAGGCGCCAGTGCTAGCAAGAGCAAGGTGGTTCGCTACGCACAATCGCCCCAAGCAGACAAGACAATCAGAATGTCATCCACACCGACAACACCGTCTCCGTTTACGTCTGCTGCGCATCCACCGCATGGGCCGAAGTTGGCAATCAGATTGAGCATGTCATCAACGCCTACTGTGCCGTCACCCGTGATATCGGCAACGCAGTCCTGGCATTCATCATTCGCCGTATTTCCACCCAGATCGACATATGACCCACCAACCTGCGCGGTCGAGTTACCACACAAT
>JABJQE010000061.1 GCA_018663565.1 Phycisphaerae bacterium | reverse complement strand
TCGCTTCATGCCCCACAACAAGGCTGTTCCTGCGGCCCCGCCGATGAAGGCCCCGCCTGCTTCGGATGGGTTGAAGGCGCTGCGGAAGATCAGGGCAAAGACATCTGGAATGGCGTCTAGATTGAAGCCAAGCACGACGAGCACAATGCCCACATACATCACGCACATGAATGGAACGAGTACGCCCGCTACCGAGCCAATTCGCTTAATGCCGCCAATGATGACCATCGCAACGAGAATGGCCAAGATCAGGCCGGTCAGATACTCGGGCATGTCGGTGACTTCGCGTGTGATGTCACCCACGCTCCACGCTTGGAACATATTTCCGCCGGTGACGGCCGACACCAGCAGTGTCAGGCAGAAGAGCACGCCGATAAATTTGCCGAGGCCGCCGAGGCCCCAGTTCTTGAAACCCTTGGCGACCACGAACATCGGTCCGCCATGCGGGTTGTCAGGGTCGGACGTATCGCGGAAGAGCATCGACTGTGTGACTTCGGTGCTCTTGAGCGCCATGCCTACGAAGCCGACGATCCACATCCAGAAGACCGCGCCCGGACCGCCGATTGCAATGGCAATCGCGACGCCGGCAATATTGCCAAGGCCAACCGTGGCCGAGAGTGCAGCCGAGAGTGCTTGAAAGTGACTGATCGCCCCGGGGTCGTCTGGGTGGTCGTACTTGCCTGCGGTGACCGCGACGCCATGCGTTAAGGCCCGGTACTGACTGAACCCACTCCAGAGCGTGAAGAGCAGTCCGACCGCGAGCAGGATGTACAGCATCCAATCGGTCCAAATGTAGCCATTGAGAGTCTCGAGTACTTCGTTGAAACGATCCATTGAGGGGGGCTCCATGTAGGCCAGGGTCAGTGCATGAGGCGGAACGAGATTTCGTTGACATCAATAAGTCCGACTTTGTCGAGGAGCACAATAACAACGAGCAGGGGCGCGACGAACCGGACGAGAAAAAGCCAACCCCCAGCGACTGGCCCCGAAAGATCTGAAAGCTCGGCTTTGCGAACTCGGGCAGGCATAACCCAGCCCGCATAAATGGCGATAAAGAGGCCGCCAAGAGGCAGCATCCAGTTGGTTGTCAAGAGGTCCATGGTGTCAAAGAATGATTGCCCATAGCCAGGAAGCCATGATGTCATGGCGAATCCAGTCGAGTTGGCAAAGGCTGTGATGATGCCGAATCCAAAGATTACGCCGCCGAGCGTCCATGCCGCCCGGGCGCGTCCCCAGTTGTGGGCATCGATTAAGTACGACGCAACCACTTCGAGCAGCGAGATGGCGCTCGTAAGTGCAGCAAAGACAAGCAGCCCAAAGAACACGATTCCGAGCATCATGCCAAGTTCGCCCATTTCGGCAAATGCCAGTGGCATGCTCATGAAGACGAGTCCCGGTCCACTGCTTGGATCTTGTCCGTACGAGAAGATAATCGGGAACATCATCAGGCAGGCCAGCAGCGCGATCGCTGTGTCGAAGATCGCGATAGACACTGATTGCCCAAGCAAGCCACCGCTACCACTGCGTTGATATGAGCCGTAGGTCAACATCGCGCCCATTCCCAGAGAGAGCGTGAAGAATGCGTGCCCAAGTGCTTCAAGCACACCGCGTGGTTCAAGTTCGTTCGGATCTGGGTAGAACACAAACTCAATGGCTCGTCCAAAGCCTGGTTGGAAGAAGCCATAAACCACTAAGAACAGAATGAAGAGCATTAGGAGTGGCATCATGATTTTGCAGGTTCGCTCGATGCCAGCGCCAACGCCTGTGGCGACGACCAAGATGGTTAGGAACATAAAGATGCCAGCCCAGAAGGTGCTCGTCCATCCGTCGCCAAGAAGGCCCATGAACACGCTCGTCACTTCGGCACTAATGAGCGATCGGCGTTTCAGAGTGGTCGCCGCGTCGCGGACGTGCTCGTCAGAAAGTTGTGCAATGTGGGCAGTCGCCGTGGCACGCGCGGCGGCCACGGCGGCATCACGCTCGGGCAGGGCGGGCGAGACGGTATTGAAGGCCGCCTTGATGGCGGGGTCCTCGAGTATGAATGCTGGGTTGACCCCTGGCTTTGCGCACGCCTCTTCGTAGTCTTTCCATAGCGTCCAAGTTGACGGCGCAAATTGGCGCCGCCACATCTTCTCTGCGCGTGCGATGGGTTCGGCGGCCTCGTCGTCGACCAGCGCGGTCCGCATGAGTTCGATAGATTCACTGCCACGGTAGACAAGGGCAGAGTCGGCAGCCTTCTGCCCGATCGGATTGGTGAAGCCCACGACTGACTTGAGGGCGTAGTCCATCGCCCATCCGGCCACGACGATATAGAACGACAAGATGAGGAAGCCCGCAACCACCCCAAGCCAACCGACCGCTGACCATCCGGTCGGGCCACCTTGGAGCCGCTTGAATGCTTCGACCGGCTGGGCCTGCGCGGCGCGGCCAATCATGATTTCTGCAATCAAAATCGGTAGGCCAACGAGGGCAATGCAGACGAGGTAAATGAGGACAAACAGCCCGCCACCATTTTCGCCGGTGATGTATGGGAACTTCCAGATGTTGCCAAGGCCCACGGCCGAGCCCGCCGCGGCCAAAATGAATCCGGTGCGGCTGTTCCATACGGCGCGGCTCGTGGTCGATTGTGACGTCGCGCCGGGGTCGTCTTGCGTACTCATTCCATGCTCCGTAGGGCTGTGAGGTCTTGAAAGAGGCAGATGGCCATCATAAATGGCCGATCGCCACCGCGTCGAGTCGCGGGCATCACGCTCTATCATGTCGCGATATGGAAGCACCATTTCGAATCCAGAGCGATTTGGCCCGTGTGATTGAGCACGGGCATCAGTTCGCCCTCGGCGTGGAGAGCGGGGGACTTCGCCCTCATGTGGCCGGGTGGTCGTGTGTGGCGTGGGGCAATGACGAATCGAATGCCGAAACTCTCACTTACACGATCGCCGTTTCGCACGAGTTGATTCGGCCATTGCTTCGAGAGTTCATGCGGCTGCTCCCCGCACAGGTGGCCGGCCTGATGGAACTTGGTAGCCGCGATGCCTTTCGGGAAGTTGACGTCTATATAGGCGCCGCAGTTCCGGTCGATCGGTTTCGCGGTATCTGGGATCTCTTCGAAGCCATCCTGCTTGAGGACGCCACGATTGGCGTTGGCGTCAATGCCGTCAATCC
>JABJQE010000060.1 GCA_018663565.1 Phycisphaerae bacterium | reverse complement strand
GTGATTGATGAAGGCCAAACCGAAGAGCAGGGCTCATTCCGCCTTGTATTGAGTTCAGCAGATGGCGGTAGTTTAGGCACCGATGTGGCTGCAGTGCAGTCATCGGTGCCAGAGTGGGGGTTCAAGACGCTCACGTTCGTGGTCGGCGCGCCAGGACGCCTTGGCGGGCTTGGCGCCGCAACGCTCGTAGACTTGCCCGGTGCCGACAGAGACGGGGACTGCAACGGGGATGGCCGCTTCGACCCGATGGAAGTCTTGTTTGACCCCGCAGCACACGACTGTGATGGCGACGGCCAACATGATGCGTGCCAGTTGTATCACGATGAGCAATGGCTCGACTGTGATATGGACGGACAGATCGACTCATGCCAGATTGCAGACGATCCAAGCTTGGATTGCGACAGCAACGGCAGGCTCGACACCTGCCAGATGCTTGACGACCCGTCCCATGATTGCGACTTTGACGGCATGCTGGACTCATGTCAGGTCGCGAGCGATCCGGGCCTGTATGACTGCGATGCAGATGGCGTTCTAGATGGCTGCCAAGTCGTAACTGACCCCGCACAGTATGACTGCGACACGAATGGTGTACTAGATTCATGCGAGATTGCCGCTGACCCTTCAGTCATGGATTGCAACGGCGACGGCTCGCTTGACTCGTGTCTGATTGTCGATGATCCATCGTTTTACGATTGTGATTCGAATGGCCAGCTCGATTCATGTGAAATGGAAGCGGATCCAACAGGGCTTGACTGCGACAGTGATGGGCATCTTGACTCGTGCGAGATTGCTTCGGACCCAGCGGTCGACTGCGACGCTGACGGCATGTTGGACTCATGTCAGGTCGCGAGCGATCCGGGCCTGTATGACTGCGATGCAGATGCCGTTTTAGATAGCTGCCAAATCGCAAATGACCCCGCTCTGTATGACTGCGACTCGAATGGTGTACTTGATTCGTGCGAGATTGCCGCTGACCCTGCAGTCGTGGATTGCAACGGCGACGGCATGCTTGATGCCTGCACGATTGCAGTCAACCCTGCGGCCGATTGCGATGGCAATGGCATTCTTGACGAGTGCGAATCGACTTCATTTGCCCTGCCCGCATATTGGATGACAGAGCGTTTCTATAATGGTGTTGATCTTGGTGGTGGTGGCGCGCGGCTCGTGCCAACCGGCAATGCCCTTCCTCCGTTCTGGCAACTTTGCACAGTAAACACAGGTGATGTGTGGATTAACCCATCGCCACACACACGCATTGTGATGGATGATGATGACGCGGCTCAGCAGACTCTGCCATTTCCTTTCGAGTACGCCGGCCAGACTTGGAACGACGTCTACGTCGGAAGCAATGGATACTTGACGTTTGGCTCACCCGACACAACTTATATCGAGTCCCTGACATCACACTTTGATCGTCCCCGAATCAGCTGCTTGTTTGATGACCTTGATCCGAGCCAAGGCGGGCAAGTGCTCGTGGGCATTGGGCCAGGTGGATCATTCGTTGTGACATGGTGGCAAGTGCCTGAGTATGCCATGCCAGGGACGTCAAATACGGCGCAGGTCATTTTGCATCCCAACAACGTTATAGAAGTGGCTTACCCCGTCTTGACCGCGACCTCGGCTATTGCCGGCCTCTCGGACGGCGGAGGAGTGCCTTCGGGGTTCCGTTCAACAGATCTCTCCGACGCATTTGATTGTGTCGCCCACGCGACCACTGGCGGCGACTGCAATGAAAACGGTGTTCCGGACTCGTGTGAGTCAGCACCTATTGGTGACCCTTTGTGGGGCGTAGAACACTTTGCAGGTGACTTTGATCTTGGGTACACATTGGTGCGCTGGACGCCAACTGGTTCGAGCGTGCCGCCGCGGTGGCAGGCGTGCTCGGAGTCAATCTCCGCGCTTCCGGAAATTACAACATCACATTCACACGTGCAACTGTACGACGATGACTCGATCCCGTACCCCATTGGGTTCCCGTTCCCCTACGCCGATACGACCTGGAATGATCTCTACATCGGCAGCAATGGATACGTGACCTTTGGTACCGGAGATGTGTCGTGGGATCCGTCTTTGTACGCTCACTTCGCGATGCCGCGGATTAGTGGGTTTATGGCCGACTTGGATCCAGATTCTGGCGGCAGCGTGTTCGCTGGAACCGCGCAAACTGGGGCGTTCGTTGTGACCTGGCAGGATGTGATGCTGTTCAATGGCACTCAAGATGTGGATATGCAAATGCTGCTGCATCCGTCCGGCATTGTCGAGATTGCATGGCTCAGTAATGTTTCGGCTGAGGTTGTAGTCGGATTGTCTGATTCGATAGCAATTCCCTATGGCTTTGCGCAGACCGATCTATCGGCAACAGGTTCGACCTGTGAGTTGTTGCAGCCTTGGGACGACTGCAACGGAAACGGCACACTTGACGGTATTGAGATTGCACTTGGGTGCGTCTTAGACTCAGATATGGACGGCATTCCGGATGAGTGTCAGGGTGGATCCCTAGGGTTTGTTGGGATCTGCACCCGAGATGTCACTGGTGATGGAGCCGTGGACGTGCACGACCTATTGCGGCTCCTGCAAGTCTGGGGCACGGTGAAGCTTGGGGGCATTGATGCCCGGTGCGACCTCGCGCCGCCGAAGGGCGATTTGCTTGTCAATGCGCAGGACCTCATCGAACTGCTGCAGGCGATGCGAGAAGGGTGTGAGCAGTAGTACGCCTTGCGGCTACTTCTCGCTGTAGGCAGCGATTGATTCTTCGATGATGCGATACGCGTCAACGCGGTCGTGCCATCCGTAGGTGTCCGCGAGTTTTCCCTCGAGGTCCTTATAGATGTGGAAGAAGTAGTCTATTTCCCGCAGAGTGTGGCGGGGCACGTTTTGGAGCCCATGCATTTCGGCCTTGCGTGGGTCTGACACCGGCACGGCAAGAATCTTATGGTCAAGTCCCATGTCATCCTTCATCTCAAGGACGCCAAGTGGACGCACTTCAATGAGGGCGCCTGTGAAGCAGTGCCCCTCGAGCAGCACGAGAACATCGAGCGGGTCCCCGTCATCTGCATGTGTACGCGGAATGAATCCATAGGCGCCGGGGTAATGCACCGGACTAAAGAGCGTTCGATCAAGTCGAAAGACGTTGAGATCTTTGTCGTATTCGTACTTGTTGCTCGTGTGCGGTGGAATCTCAATGACCGCATTGATCACTTCTGGCGGGTTGGTTCCGGCCGGCAATTCAAGATAATTTACAGTCATGATGCAGGTACTCCGTGCACGTCATCCTAGCAGGCCCCCCCGAATGTGATTGAAGGGTGAACTACGAGCAACCTTCAATCGCGCCGGGCAGGATGCTGCACACGTGGTCAATATCAGTTGGCGTAACAGCGAGACTCGTGACGGCTCGGATGGTGTGTGGTCCGGTATCGAGCATGCGAACGCCAGATTTCTCAAGCGTTTGCACCGCGTCTGCCGCCTTGCCCGCGATGTCGAAATACACAATATTTGTCTCGATCATGCCTGGGTCAATGACGACACCCTCGATTGGGGCGAGTGTTCTGGCGATCTTGGCGGCGGCTGCGTGGTCTTCAGCCAATCGAGTCTGGTTGTGCTCAATGGCATACATCGCGGCGGCCGCGAGGATGCCGCTTTGCCGCATGGCGCCGCCGAGCATCTTGCGAGCGCGATGGACTCGGTGAATAGTGTCTGCGTCGCCGCACACAATTGACCCCACCGGGCATCCGAGGCCCTTTGAAAAACACGCTGACACGGTGTCAAAGTGTTGGCCGTACTCGGCAAGTGAGACGCCACTTGCTGCAGTTGCATTCCAAATGCGAGCTCCGTCGAGATGGCATGCGAGCCCGTGACGCTTGGCCGTGCTCGTTACGGACTCGATGTCATTGATTGGCCAAATTGCTCCGCCACCACGGTTCTG
>JABJQE010000059.1 GCA_018663565.1 Phycisphaerae bacterium | reverse complement strand
TTCGCGATTGGGTCAAGTTGGCGGTGACGCGCGCTCGCGCCACGGGTTCGCCGGCGGTGTTCTGGCTCGATGCGAAGCGGGCGCATGATCGGCAACTCATTGAGAAGGTCGAAATCTATCTGCAGGATCACGACACCGAAGGGCTTGAATTCCTGATTCTCTCGCCAGTTGAGGCGACGCGGTTCTCAGTTGATCGAATTCGCCGTGGCGAAGACACGATTTCAGTAACGGGCAATGTGCTGCGAGATTATCTGACTGATTTGTTCCCGATTCTCGAAGTCGGGACAAGCGCGAAGATGCTCTCGGTGGTTCCACTGATGAACGGCGGCGGCTTGTTTGAAACTGGGGCAGGTGGGTCGGCGCCCAAGCACGTGCAGCAGTTCATGAAGGAAGATCATCTCCGGTGGGATTCGCTTGGCGAATTCCTTGCCCTCGCTGCATCGCTCGAGCATCTCGCAGATCGTGGCGGCACCCCATACGCACGATTGTTGTCAACGACGCTCGATGAGGCCACCACGAAGTACCTCATGAACAACAAGTCGCCCTCACGCAAATGCTGCGAACCTGACAACCGTGCAAGCCATTTCTACGTGGCCTTGTACTGGGCAGAGGCGCTTGCGAATCAGGTGGCCGACGAGGAACTCGCCATTCGATTCGGCAAGACGGCACAGTTGCTTGCAGATGCTGAAGACGCAATTGTGGCAGAGTTGATGGCATGCCAGGGCGTGCCACAGGACATCGGTGGGTACTTCCAGCCTGATCCGGCACTTGCCGCTGAGGCCATGCGGCCAAGTGGCACGCTCAATGACATTATCTCGGGCATTCTGGTTGCGATGTTGGTTGACCAGGCCGGCTCGCTGGAGTGATCACAGGCGTTTCCTGGGTATCAGTCGGTCCACCATGTTCGGAATGAGGCCCAGACTCTCGGTGGCATGGCGAGGCATAGAAGCGCAATACTGATGGTCAGCACCACGAACCGAAGTTCGAGGATCGCCGGTTCCCAGAACAATGCGATCGCGACTCCGCCGAGTCCAACCCAGCCCATCGCCGGTCGTTTCCATGAATTGACCCACTTCAGCATCGTTGCTCCCTCAGCCCAAGGGCAGCATACCGCGCCCGGGCTCACTTGCCGCGGGGCCTCCTTGGAGCCATACTGTGGACATGAAGAAGCAAATCCTGATTGTGTGTGCTCTCTTGTGTGTTTCATCCGCTGCAGCCGCCGCCGATCCGCTCGCCACGCTGCCCAGTGCAGATGCCAGCCGCATCCATAAGCACTTACCAGGTGTCGTGTTGGGGCCAGCCGAGCACGTGAAGCCGCTTGCAGATGTGAATGACTGGTACCCGTTACAGAATGCGACTTTTCGATATGACCGGCCATCTACAGATGGCAAGAAGGCGACGGTGGTGCTTTCCTCGGGTGTGCGATCACCGGGTTCCCCAGTCGGCGGGACAGCAAATGGCTGGATGATGACAGTCTCAGATGGGGCGACGCGGTACTTGAGTCAACGTGCAACTGAGGGCATTGTGATACCAACTGAGGTCTCCACGGCCAATGGGCTGCTCATCCGGCTGAATCCACCTGAGCCGATTGTGTTGGTCGGGCTGAAGGAGGGGCAGGTTGATAGCCGCGATATTGCTGTCAAGATCTACGACATTCACGATCCCACCGTGGTGACTCATTCTGGAACCATCACGTGCAAGTGGACGGATCTTGGTGGCTGGCGAGTCAAGGTGCCGTCTAGCGAATACGACACAAGGCTTATTCGGCTGACGTACGAGGGCAGTATTGGGCCAGCTTCTGTGAACGCGCAGAACTACATCTTCCTGGCGCCCGGAATTGGAGCGGTTGCATTCACTGATTCGAGGCATGTTTCTGCGTTCTTGTTCTTCAATGACGACACGAGCCATGCTGGCGTCTTGGAGTCGATGGAGCTCAAGCAGGAGTCAGGCCACGCGCCGGCCAAGGCAGCGAAGTAGTTCTTTGGCGTGTAAGAGGCGTGCAGTCTTGGTCTCGCGGCGGGGCGGGGACCGAGTTCTTGTATCTCGTTCTACTTACGCCAACGCACGCGGGAACAAGATGTTGTTCTCAAGGTGAATATGCTGGTGCAGATCGACTTCAAGTTGCTCAAGCCCGCCCCACAGCGCTCGCCAGGTATTGCACGCATCGGGTCGGGGGGTGAAGTCATCGGTCAGTGTTCTGATTCGTCGAAGCGAGTTGCCGGCTGAATCGTGTTCGTGTTCCATGGCTGAAACTGGTCCGGATGCGGCGTGCCCTTCGCCGGACTGGATCATTGGGAAGAGAATCTGTTCCTCTTTCATCATGTGATCGATGAGTTCTGACTTCAGCTCAAGGAAGACTTCCAGCAGTTCCGCCAGTCGCTCAGGATCCTTATCGCCGTGGACCTTGTTGACCTTGCGAAGCATGGTCTCGAGGCGGGGGAGTTCTTCGTCCAGGCCGCGGTGGAAGGTGCTCACGATGTGATCGATCAAATCATCGAGCGGCGCGGTATCCCACTGGGCGTCCAAATCAGGTCCAGTCGAGAGTTCGAGTTCGATTTCTGCCACCACGGCGGTGCCATCAATCCCTTTGGTCTGGCAGACCACGCCAAGCGGCTTGCCGCCCCCGCAGCAGAAGTCGATGCGGTGCCGCGCGAACACGCGGGTCGCGATGGGGTGCTGGGAGGCAATCTCCCCCACAGGGGTCTCGAGCGTGATGGTCATTGTGGAGCTCCTGGGGGTGGAAACGATGTTCAATTCAGGTCACGATGAGCAGGCATGGGATGATACAAGATATTATTGTCCATATTGAGGCATTTAGCGGGGGCTCTTCCGAAATCGTTTCTCAAGGGCCAAAAAAGAGGCAAAAAGGAGTTCGAGATATCTAGACATTTCAGTCTGGATTGGATATTGTGCCATTGTTCACAAACTAGATCGCTCGTCGGAGCGAAGAGGAGTGCAGGGACATGGACAGTACAGAACACGCCGTCACAGAGCGGCTCGCATCGCTCCGGGATCCCAAGACAAAAGCAGATTTGATATCAGCCGGACTCGTGACGGATGTCACTGTGGACGATTCAGTCGTTCGCGTTGAGCTCTCAACTCCAGAGGGCGACACGTATCGGCACGACGCGCTTGCGGCTGCGATCAAACGTGAACTCGGCGGCCTTGATGGAGTTGAAGGCGTTCGCGTGAGTTGGCCGAAGGCCTCGACGTGTGGATGCGGAACCACCAATGGCGCCTGCGAAGACCAGGGCTTTTCACTTCCGGTACTCGATCCAGAAACTGCCAGGCTTCATCAAGCGGGCATCGCGGAAGATTCTGGATTCGGCGAGGGTGGCCCTGAGCCGCTCGCTTCACCTGAAATGGACCTACCCAATGAACACTGGGATGGGTGGCCACGCGTTCCGCAGTGGGATGTTGACCCGTCAGACCCCGCTATGACTGGTGGTGAAGAGCACGTTCGGCTTGAGGGCTGGGACTTTGAAATCTGGTGGCAGCAGCATCCTGATCAATTGATGTACGTCGCAATTCAGGCGATGAGTGATGACCCGGTGACACAGGGCCCTGAGCGGAAGCATCCAATCGGCCGCAATGTTGTTGTGAATCTTGTGTATTGCCAAAGACGCGAGTCCGTGGTCGCGGTGTATGGCACCGCCCGTGACTTCCGTCCCTTCATTGAAGCTTTCCGAATCGGCTGTGGTCTTTCTCCACAGCTACAGGAGACCGAGGTATGACTGCTGGATCCCGTTGGTTTCGAGTGGCCGATGAGCCACGCGACTGGGAAGACTTCTATCGTGAGCGATGGTCCTATGACCGAACCGTTCGTACGAGCCAT
>JABJQE010000058.1 GCA_018663565.1 Phycisphaerae bacterium | reverse complement strand
TTCGGTGAGCGCTTTGAGTCCTCGGCCACGCGTGGTCTGATGATCGAAGAACAGCCGTGCGCCGCGGCGAATCGTGATATCGACTCCAGCAACTCGGCCGAGAACGGTGGATCGATCGAGTTCGATGTTGGCAGTGGGGGCTTCGAGAACGGCTTGAACCATACTTTGATTGGAGATGGCCCAATCGGCGGGGCTTGCGTTTGCTGCCGAAACGATGCGAATGCGTTGCGGGTCGATCCAATCAATGTGTTGAGCCTTCCAAACACCCCACCAGGGCGGATTACTCTGGGGACCCCCAATGACTGCGCGATCAATGTCCATATCGCCACCAACAACGATGGTCAGTGTGGCGGTGTCAGAGAGTTCAATGACGCTGCCCGGTTCCATGGTGAAGTTGCCGTTGATGAAGATGGCAGTCTCGCCTTCGACAGAGAGGATGGCGTTTCGGCTGAGGTGAAGATCGCCTTCCGCGTTGAAGTCCTGATGTACTTCCATTGACTCAAATGGATCGAGGACCGTACCAGTGAGTTCATCGTCTTCGACAAATCTAGGCCATTCTCCGTTGCCAAATTCTTCAAAGTCAGCGACGCCATTGAGGCCACTGAACAAGTTTGGATGCGTGGACCACGCGGCAGAGTCGTCATCGTTGGACGGAATGTCTACCGGCGCCGGGAGATGGGGAAGTTCAACGAGGTCGAGCCCAAGGGGTCCCAGTACAGTTGGGAGGTTGGCGGAATTGAAGTCGTGAGTTGATCCCCATGCCGACGTATCGTCGGTATGAAGGGCGAGGTCGCCGCTTTCGAGATCCCGCTTGGCTCGGCCCGAGAATGATGTTTCGCCGAGCGACGCGAGTATTCGCTCTCCACGTCCAGATCCTGTCCAGGACTTGATGCGTGTTGCTCCTGATATCGAAACACTGCCGCTGCCAAAGACCGCGTAGCCAGAGATGTCTGCCATGGAGTCTTCGTCAAAGGGGTGAATGGTTGCAAGTGCCGATGCTGTTTGCACCATGGAGTTGGTGTTCGCAGTGGACTCGATCCGAACGACTGTGGTGGAGCCATCTGGTGGGAATCCAGTTGCTTCGTCAATCAATCGAAGATCAATCGTGCTCGTTCCAAGCTCATATCCCTGCAGTATCCATCCGTCTTGATGTGATGTTTGCCACGGGGCTTCGGATTGCAGGATCGCGACGGCTATCTCAAGTCCGCTTTGGGCCGTGGCACGCGCCGACGCGGCCCGAGTTGCATTCGAGGCTAGTAGGGCGGAGTTGTCTTGTGATCCAAGCCAACCAACGACGAGCGTCATGGCTGTCGCCATTGCAACAAGAACCATGAGCAGCGCGGCTCCGCGTTGGTGTGGACGTTGAGAACGAATCATGTAGCGCCTCCGTCTGGTGGCTCGTGCATTCGGATGGAATCGCCGAGGCAGTGCTCGATGCTGTCCTCAGCAATGTGCAATTCATAGATCGCTTCGACTGTTTGACGTGCCATCGCTGCCTCTCGGCGGGCGCTCGGGCTACTTACTGGGTCTGTCGAAAACGCCCAGCTTGCGACGCTGCTCACGAGGTCGAGTGAGCCAGGCTTGAGCCCTGTAGTGCGTTCGAGTTGGTCCCACTCTTGCCACCAATCAATCGTGGTGGGGTTTGCGTATGGCTCTTCGAGCGTATCGCCTTGTTCGTCGGTAACCCAGTTGATCGTCAACGTCTGAGCGTTGGAATTCCAGAACACCCATCGCACTTCGGTTCCATCGATGGCATCATCGCCGTCGGCATCTTCGAGCCATAGCACGAGTCGATTTGGTTCTAGATCAATCAAGCAGCGAGATCGTGAGACATAGGATGACAGTCGAGCTTGGGATAGGCCTGCCCGAAGCATTGAGGATCGTGCGTCGTGCTGTTGCACCATTCCGGTTGTCAGCGCAGACATCATTCCGGTCGTACCGAGGCCGACCATGCTCATCACTGCAATTGCGAGCATGACTTCAAGCAATGTCATGCCGCGTCGTGGCCGCCTCATGGGCTGGCCCCAGCAAGAGTTTGTGGCATTGGGAGAAATCGCACCAACCTCGTCATCTCGCGGTCGTCCGGCGTGGAGGCGGCCACCGAGATCTCGACACCATCGATGGCGGTCGCGACGGGCGGCGGGATGAACTGGGTCAATTGTGTCGCGGTGACATGCAAAGTGAGTTCTTGATATCCAGCCGGGAGCAGTGGTAGAACAGTTTCGCGACCAGCTGTAATCTGCCCGGCTTGTTCGGAATGGCCATTCCAGCCGCCGGCCTGAACGCCAAGGGTGAAGTGTTTGGTCCAGGCCTCTCCGGTCAGAAACGACTCGCTTTGGACTGCTGTAACGCGGGCCATTAGCATTTCTGCGGCCAAGGTGGCCGATACAACCTGTTTGGCATGGTTTGATTGAGCTCGCCCGGCGGACATGGCGGACATGACGGCTGTCACGACAATGAGCAGTATCGCCGTGGCAAGCAGCGTCTCGAGCAGCGTGAGTCCCCGCCTCTGGGCATGCCGTTGAGGTGTAAAATGAAGGGCCATCACCTCAACGTCGGTTTGGATGGCCCTCAAACCGAGCGAACACGGCACCTTCATTGAAAAAGCCAGATCTTTTTTGCCTGCATAAACAGCATAGTCGTCTTGGCTATGGCTTGGCACGAGTGGTCAAGGTCGGGGATACTGCCCACATGCCGCTGCGGCTCTACAAGCACAGTTTGGGCGAACTGGTTCGCGTTATCTGCTTCACTGCGGCCGTATTGGCTGTAGTGACTGCATTTGGGGCGATTATCAAGCCACTTGCCGGTGACGCGCCGCTGTCTGCAGCCCAAGCAGTCAAGTATGTGGGACTCTCGATGGTCCCGATGATGCAGTACGCCTTGCCATTCGCTGCAGGATTTGGTGCGACAATTGTGCTGCACCGCATGGCGACTGACAATGAAGTGATGGCCATGGCGGTGTCAGGTCTGCGATATCGGACCATCCTGGCGCCGGTGATGGCCCTTGGCGTACTGCTGGTATTGATCATGGTTCTGCTCGTTCAGGTAGCGATTCCACGGGTCTATGCCATTATGGGCCGGATTATTGCTGGAGACCTCACCGCCTTGATGGCCCATGCGGTTGATCATGGGCAGCCAGTGCGATTTGGGGACATGGAGATATGGGCTGAGTCCATGCTGGTTGTACCCAACCCGGCAGATTCCGATGCCGACGAGCGAATTGAACTGCGGCGGATGGTGGCCGCCAAGATTGGCCGCGGTGGCGGCATTGAGTCAGATGTGTCGGCCGCTGCGGCGGTGCTCGATCTCTACGAGCGTGAAGGCATCGTACTCATTCGCCTTGCCATGGACGACGCGGTGTCATGGGATGCCACGGCCGGAAGTCTTCGGGGCTTTCCCCGTCTTGAGCCGACCCATGCTGTACCCGTTCCACTTCCAGAGCGAACTGAGCCGATGGCGATGACGCAGGCCGAACTTCTTGCAGTTGATGCTGACCCTTCGCGGTATCCCTCAATATCGGCTCAGTACGACACGCTCAGAGATGAGTTGCGACAGGCTGCGCAGCGTCGGGCCATTGGCGTTGAACTTGGCCGCGTAGGGCATGTGGACTTTCAAGTTGCCGATCAGACCGGGCACCAGTGGCGTGTTGATGCGACTGCATTGGAGCACGGTGTGCTAAGGGGGTCGCCCTCAAAGTCCGTGACGATTACTGAACTCAACCGCAGCGGAGCACCACTACGAGTGTTTCTTCCCCAGAACGCCCGTGTCTCGGTAGAGGACGGTGGCTTTGGTGGAGTAGATCGCCGGCTCGTGCTCGATATGCACGATGTGACTGTCGAGGATCCACCTCTCACCGATCGTCCGAATCATCGCGCAGCGGTACTGGTGGGAAATATTCGCCCACTTCAGGTTGACGCGGCTCCTGCCGAAGAAACATCAGGTGAACTGCTCGCTCGAGGTCAGGCAGCCGAGTCGGTACCACAGATTCGCCAAGTACTTGATCGCATCGAACACGAGACACAGAATTTGCACGGGCAGGTTGTCAGCAGGCTCTGGCGTCGATGGGCAGTTGCGGCGACAG
>JABJQE010000057.1 GCA_018663565.1 Phycisphaerae bacterium | reverse complement strand
GTTTGGATGGCTCCCCCCCAACGGCGGCCAAATCCTCGGGCGAAGCCTGCATGGGTGTGTGGGGTGCCGTGAAACACAAGTACATGAAGTATGGTTCGCTTGGTGCCAATTCCAGAATCTGCTCGCTGGCAATCTCACCGAGATAGTCTGTGAACCACGCAAAGGTCGCCGACTCGTCAGCGACGACTTCATCGCCAACTCGCACGCGATAGTTCCCCCGCTTGGCGTCGTTGTCATAGGGCTTGTAGTGGCGGCTGCCCGCAAGCAGACCGTGAAACCGATCAAAGCCCTGCTCAAGCGGGCGCATCTCAGGCTCGTATCCGAGGTGCCATTTGCCGATGGCCGAGGTGGTGTACCTCGCCTCCTGCAAGCGATCGGCAATCGTGATCGTGTCGCCGGGAAGTCCATGAGGACCCCCGACGGGAATGTTGTGCTCGTATCCGATTCGCTGCTGGTATCGCCCTGTGATCAAGCCGGCTCGGCTAGGCGAACACACCGACGCGGTGACATAGGCCTGCTCGAACCGCACACCAGACGCGCAGAGCGAATCGAGGTTCGGCGTTTCGATATCATCCGAACCCTGAAATCCAAAATCGCTGTAACCAGCATCGTCCGACACAATGAAGATGATGTTGGGTGTGTGTGAGTCCGTCGGCTTTGGAATCTGCGTGGACATCGACATCAGTGTTATCAGCAACCATTCAATCATGGCGGCACTGTACTGGCATCGATACCACGTGGCGATGGCAGACGAGTTTCAGGTCATCACAGGGGACTTGTCTACACCGGCATGGCAGTTGCCGAACGGCTGCTGCCAAGCGGAGCTCGCTTACGAACGCTGACCAACTCGCCCCGATCCCTTCTTCGACTCCATAGACAAATGATCAACTACACCCCCGTGAATACGGAGGTGCGGTGGGGATATCACCGTCTTGAGCCTTGCGGTTCTATGTGATGAAGCATGCAATATGTCATACTACGCATAGATGGGATTCTTCCGAACATGGCGGTACAGCTCACTTCAGGGTCGAGTTACGCCACTGCTCATAGGGATGCTTATTCTGCTTCCCCTATATCCGATTTTGGAGGGCGAACGCGGCGCTCATTCTGGACAGATCGTCCAAATGGCGTTCACGGCGTTGATTGCACTGGGCGTCTGGGCGGCTGCTGGAGGGCCGTGGCTTCTCGTCATTAGTTTGATACTGGCGATACCTGCCGTAGCCTTGAATTTCGTATCAGCGGAGTACGCTGGAGCAGAAGTTCTTGATGCGGTGTTTGGGCTGCTGTTTTTTCTGTTTGCGACCGGCTCCCTCATTCACGTGGTCGTTCTTGGTCGGATTAGCCACAATGATCTCGTGAAAGGTGGCATTGCGATCTATTTGTTGATCGGCCTGACATTCATGCATTTGTACCGGCTCATCGATGCGGTCAATCCGAATGCATTCGTGTTCTACCAAGGCTACCAAGGCCAAGAACGTGGCGGAAATTGGGCAGACTATTTGTACTATTCGTTCGTCACCCTGACAACTCTGGGCTATGGCGACATTCAGCCTGTAGGTAGATTTGCGCAATCCGTATCGATTACGGAAGCGATCGTCGGGCCGCTCTTTATTGCAATCTTCATCGCTGCTTTGCTGCACTATCGCATGCAGAGCCCAGGAATCGACCATGGCCTGCGTTCCGAGAACAGAAGCCGCCAGGGCGATGACGACTGAAGCCTTACGTCGATGCTGTTGTCAGGCAGATCCACAGCAGCACGAAGTCATAGCGAAACGCTCATCGGATGACCATCAATTCATCAACAACACCACCCCCGTGATTATGGAGGTGTTGTGGGGTGGTGGGCTGTGGTGGGGGCTATGGGCAGGGGCCCCAGTGACGGCATGTTGCGGGGGTTTCGCTCAGGATCATTGAAAGATGCTCGCGTTCTGGCTGTGAGTGCTTAGGCTAGGGAATAATACGGCTTTGGGCAGAAACATCTGACAGGTTGCTGGCTCTGCTGCGGATCCAAGGTGGCGAACTCACCGTTCGTCTATCGTAAGTATCCAGTCTTGAGGAGACAACTATGCCTAACAACACGAAACCCAATACATTCAGACTGCTCGGCTCGCTCGGTCGCGCCGCGTTCGCCGTGAGCAGCATTCTTGCAGTCCAAAGCACTGCATCTGCTGCGTTTGTTGATCTACACCTAGAGCAAGTCGCCATCGACCCGGTGGGGCCAGGTACGACCACTTGGCGGCTGTACGCCGAGTTCGATGATCCGAACGATCAACTTACCCGTGTTCACGGAGATGCGCCATCCTTCAGCATGTGCTACGCCTCGGGCGGGTTCTACCAGAACGTTTACTCTGGTCCGCTGTCCTCGCTAAACAATGCCGCCTTCTGGGCCTTCTTCCCAAGCATGGAATACGACAGTTATGTCACGATCGGAGGGGAACATAATTATGAAAGCCAGACCCTGAGCAGTACGGGGATCAACTTCACCATGTTCGAGGGCGGCGGCCCTCTTATCTTCCAAAACGGTGAGTGGATTAGGCCGCTGAACGATCCATATGCCTTCGGCGAAGTCCTGTCCGGGATGCCGAACTGGCACGTGCTGATTGGGCAGTTCACGACCTACGGATCCGGACCTAGCAGCGCCCCGTATGGCGTACTGAACCTGGATGGATATCAGGATTTTTTCAACTTCAACGGCGTCGACACCATCCCGTGGTCCGCTGAAGCGGTCCCGTTCGGCACGCCGCCAGATGATCAGGGCGCCTGTTGTTTCGAGGATCCCACCCACGGCCAGATCTGCGAGGTGCTGGCCGAAGAGGTCTGCGTCGATCTCAGCGGCTACTGGTACGGTCTAGGCACCTTCTGTGGTGACGCTGGCATCACCTGCGAACCCATCGCAGACCTTGGCGCCTGCTGCATTGATGATGACGGCGATGGCACCTACTGGTGCAGCGTGATCTCGATCATGGACTGCCATGCAGCTGGCGGCGTGTTCTACGGCGCTGGAACGATCTGCACTGACCCGATGGTCGAATGTGATGAATTCGAAGAAGAGGGCGCTTGCTGCATTGAAGAAGGCGGCCACGGCTCCGGTTACTGGTACTGCGTTGAAGTCAATCAACAACTCTGCGACGACGTGCTCGGTGTCTGGTACGGCCCGGGAACGCTGTGCAGCGATCCTGGTGTCAACTGTGACCCTGGGTGTAGCACTGTCCCGGGTGCTGATTGCGCCGGGAAGCCCCGGTATCAGGATCCTGACTACACCATCTTCGGCAACGGTGATATTGCGGTACAAACCGCCTCCCCGAGCATCATCGGTGGCAATGTTGTCACAGTCTTTGATCTCTCTGGGGTCGCGACAGCACCCTTGGACAGTTGGTTCGCCCTGAACCGATATACCCACCCAACCTGGAATCAGGACAACCTTGGCAGCATCTTCGGGTTGGCCCTCGATGGCGATGGCAACATCTACGTCTCCGCTACCAAGACATGGAGCAGTGATCAAATGGGCGTCTCCGGCTGGGGCGCTGTCTACAAACTCGACACCTACAGTGGCGCTATCAGTACCTTCGCACTGCTGCCCAACGCTCAAGATGCAAGCCTTGGATCGATCACCTACGACTGTGACCACAACCAGTTCTTCGTCACCAACTTCGGCGATGGCAAGATCTATCGCCTCGATATGTCCGGCGCGATTATCGATTCCTACGACCATGGCATGCCGTGGAATGGCAGTGGCGGCTGGGCAGCACTGCGTGACCGCCCATGGGCCGTCGAAGCGCATGACGGACGCCTCTACTACAGCTTGTGGAACGAGGACACCGTCAACTATTCCAGCGGCGACTTCAACGAAATCTGGTCCATCGAACTCGATGCTGCCGGCGGCTTCGTGCTGGGCACGGATGTATCCGAAATCATTCTCCCGGGTTTCTACCAAACCCAATACTCGGCACCTGTTGCTGACATGCGGTTCTCCAAGACTGGCAGCCTGCTGCTTGCGGAGCGAAGCATGCAGGGTGACAGCTACCTCGGTGCCCACCAGTCGCGCCTGCTCGAGTACGAGTGTGTTGCCGGCAATTGGGTCCCTTCATCCAACATCTATGAAGCTGGTGGACCCAGCTACCCCAATAGTTCAACCGGCGGCGTGGACGCCACATTCGATCACACGTGGTGCGGCGCTGACGCAATGCATCTCTCAACCAACGACCGGATGTACGGCATCCAAGGCCTTCCCACCACCGGCGGCACGGCCGCCGATAGCGTCCTGATCGACTATCAGGACAACCTCACGATCGGCGATAAGACCATGCTGGGCGACGTTGTTGTGGCGAGCAGCCACACGCCGGATGTGGTCTGCCCGACTGTGCAAGTGCTTGATGTGGATTGCATCGGCGTCCTATCACCATGGGACTTTGACCTCACGATCGGCGTGAGCAATATGGACCCAAGTGAGTACATCACCAACGTCATCATGACATCACCGTCCGGCACCACCCTGACCCCTGATCATGTCGCAATGTCGCTGCCGCCACTGCACTCATGGTCATTTGACACCGTGCTTGAAGGTGCCGCGCAGGGCTCCACCGTGTGCATCGACATGGATGTTCAGTTCAGCAATGGTGATGTCTGCAACGAGATGCTCTGCATCGATCTGCCCAGCTGCAGCGTCACCGGTGACTTCGACTTCAACGGCCTCGTGAACGTCGACGACCTGATGTTCCTGATCGGCCGCTGGGACCAGGACTGTGACGATGCAAACGGCGACTGCGACGGAGTCGATATCGATGGCAGCGGCGTGGTTGACATGGGCGATCTCCTGGTCGTGCTGGCAAACTGGACGCTGTGACCCGAGAGTTCGTGAGCCGGGAGTCGAGCAATCGGCTCCCGGCTCATTTTTTGACCCGGCGGGTGGCCGGATGTCTTTGTGGCAGGGGGGCTGCGCAAGGTGCATGAGAAGAGGAATCGAGCTGAGAGATCAACGAGCACGCGAGGCATGCTGTTCGGTATCTGTTAGGGTATTGGGTGATGCCTACCATCTATACAGCCGCTTCTGGAGCAAAAGTCGTTCCACGCCCACTGCTGGCCTCTCGTGTAGCGGCCGGCTTTCCATCGCCGGCGGATGATTATGTCGATCGGGCTTTGGATCTGAACGAAGAGTTCATCGCTCGACCGGCGGCAACCTTCTTCTTGCGCGCGGGGGGTTGTTCTATGGAAGGTGCTGGTATTTATGACGGAGATCTACTGATTGTTGACAGGTCTATTTCTCCAGAGCCAAACATGGTGATTGTGGCAGTTGTTGACGGAGAATTTACTGTGAAGCGTTTGTGTAAATCCAGCGATGGCTTTGTACTTGCAGCAGAGCATCCGAGTTACCCCCCTATATCTATTGAGCAGGACACCGAGGTTTGTGCATGGGGCGTAGTGACCTGGGTTGTTCATCGGCCGTGAATGACTGATGTACGCATTAGCAGACTGCAATAACTTCTACGCAACGTGCGAGCGTGTCTTCCAGCCACGGCTTGCTTCCAAACCGATCATCGTGCTTTCAAATAATGATGGGTGCGTGGTCGCGCGTTCACAAGAAGCGAAAGATCTTGGCATTCGTATGGGGCAGCCGGTATTTCAGTGTAGAGATGTGATTCGGACAAACAATGTTGTTGTTCGTTCTTCGAACTATGCGTTATATGAAGACATGTCTCGCCGTGTTGTGAGTTCGATTCTCAATTTCATCCCGGATGTTGAGATCTACTCGATCGACGAGGTCTTCTTTGATCTCACGCCAGAAGTTGATTGTGAGCCGGAAATATTGTGCAGAAAGATTCAATCGACTGTACTCCAGTGGACTGGCGTTCCAGTTTCGATTGGCATCGGACCAACGAAGACCTTGGCGAAGCTCGCGAATCGGGTTGCCAAGAAGGATCCATTGGTTGGTTCGGTGTACAGATTTCCAAGCCACGACCTTGATTGCAGGCGAGTGTTAGCAGCAACACCAATTGAGGAAGTTTGGGGGATTGGTCGGCAATGGGGCAAACGGTTTAAACAGATTGGAGTAGATACGGCATTGGGAGTTGTTCAAATGGGAACGGCAGATATTCGATCTCACTTCAATGTCACAGTTATGCGCACCGCGATGGAGTTGTCAGGGATTCCATGTCAAAATCTTGAAAGTGCGCCGGTTCAGCGAAGGTCGCTCGTGCGGTCACGCTCATTCGGGCGAATGGTTACGAGGTGGGGGCACATGTCTCAGGCGATTGCCTCTCATGCCATTCGTGCTGCAGAGAAACTTCGAGCTGAAGGCGGCGTGGCTGGTCGGCTTACAGTATTTATTCACACCAACCGCTTCCGCAAGGATTTGCCCCAGCATTGCGTCTCTGGCTCCTGTGAGTTGCTGCCATCCACAAACACGACACCTGTGATCTTGAAAGAGGCGACTGCAATTGGACGCCGCCTGTGGAAGCAGGGGCTTCAGTACAAGAAAGCGGGAGTCATGCTTTCAGAAATCACGTTCGGAGAAACACAGGGCGCATTGTTCAGTGACCGCGACTATGAACAAGACGCCAAACTCATGCAGGTCATGGATCGGATCAATGTGAAGATGGGTTCCGATACCCTTCATCCGGCAGCAAGCGGATTGAAGCGATGCAGTTGGTTCATGCAGCAAGGGTCTCGTTCGCCTCGGTATACGACCCGGTGGGATGAACTTCCGAAGACGACCTGAGTATGTTGCAAGAACAACACCCCCGTGAATACGGAGGTGCTGTGGAGTTCGGCGTCTGCCAGGATTGTTTTTTGGGCATTTCCACCGGCTGCCATCAATCCTTTCTTGCACGGAGCATGGCACGGAGTAGAATCAGGTGTGATCAAATATTCATTGCCATTGTTGTTCATCTGCCTCGCGACGTCTATTGCCAATGCGCAGTGGCCAGGCCAAACCCCTCCAAGTGAGGTGCCTGTCTATGTGCCCGCCGACTATGACCCGGATGAATCGATGCCCCTACTCATCTTCCTGCACGGCTATGCGCCCCTCACCACAGCCTGGTACGACATTCTTCTTCCACTACAGGCAGATGCCAACGACCAAGGGTACATATTCGCCAAGCCAGATGGAAGCCAGGATGGACTCGGCGAGTTCTATTGGAATGCAACCGACGCGTGCTGCGACATGTGGGGGAATGAGCCCGACCATGTTGGCTACTTACTGGCGCTCGTAGACTCAATCGAGGCGCACTACAACATCGATCCGCGTCGTATCCATCTCATCGGTCACTCCAATGGCGGCTTCATGTGCCATCGCATGGCTTGCGAAGACTCTGGAAAGTTTGCGTCTGTTGTGAGCATTGCCGGTGCGATGTGGGATGATCCCTCGAACTGCCAGCCGACCGAGCCTATTCATGTGCTGCAGGTTCACGGTACGCTTGACCCGGTGATCTGGTGGCTTGGCGGGTTCATTGGTCTCACGCCGTATCCCGGCGTGAACACGACCATCGAGTATTGGGCGGCGCAGAATGGTTGCTCGACTACTGCGACCGAGGCCGGGTACATCGACCTAGACTGGCTCATCTTGTTCAATGAAACAACTCGGTGGATTTATGGCGGATGCGATGACGCCTCCGCAGGCTCGGCGGAGTTGTGGGAAGTCGGCGCAGGCAGCCATTTCATATCTTTTTCGGATGAGGGAATCTCGGCGCTCTTCGGCTATCTCGACAGTCACTCGAAGCCAATGCCCGAGCCAGAGTGCCAGGCAGATGTGACCGGCGATCAACAGGTGGATATCGCGGACTTGTTACTGGTGATCAACGACTGGGGTACCAATGACGCAGTGTCGGACATCAATAATGATGGCATCGTCGATGTGACTGACTTGCTCGTCGTGATGGGTGACTGGGGACCCTGCGCGTAGGTTTCCCCGCGTGCAGTTGTAGAAGCAACGCGCCGCTATCTGCGGGCTAAAACAACAACTCCCCCGTAAACTCGGAACTACCGTGATCGAGAAG
>JABJQE010000056.1 GCA_018663565.1 Phycisphaerae bacterium | reverse complement strand
GGGTTATTCCTGGGACTCCAGTGAAAATCAATGGGTTATTCACATCTCCGACCTCATTGGCCCGTGGTATTCGCAGCCATCCCCAGTGCCAGGACCGGTTGGAATCAATCCATCGAACTTTACCATTGGCCCAATGAACAACACGCTGTGGTGTCTCGATCAGAACGATCGAGGCAAGGCCTACTCGGTGCGAATGAGCAATCACGAAGTGAATACCTTTGACTTGCCGCATGCGAGTCATCAACTGGCCTTCGCACGCGATCACGCTTTGATCGCGCTCGGCGACGGATTGTTGAGCCGTGTGCATCCTTTCTCAGAAGGCGGCGAGAATGCGCCACAGCCACTCACGCTTCAGGTTCCTTCGAGCACACAGTACATGGCGATGGGAAACCAATCCGACGTAATTTGGTTGGCCGCTCCAGAGTCCCGTGATCTGCTCCGCATGCCCCAGCGTTTCGATGCGCCGCCAGCAGTCATTTCGCTTGCTCGTGACTTTCCCGCAAATGCCATCATCAAGGGCATTGCTGCGAGCGATTGTCCCCCGTGGTCAATGATCGCGGTACTTGACTCTGATGGACGCATCCACGTGTGTAAGGTCGATAACGACCAGCTCGTCACGATTGGCCAGATCTGGACCGATGGGACTATTCACAGTCTCCAGTTCAATGACGAGGGCGATGTCCTGGCCTTTGGCGACAATGGCATGAGCGTCTACCGCAGCACGGAAGGCGACTGGCACCAAGTGACAGACCACGCCTTTGCAGGTCGTCAGTTTGCGGCCAACTCAGTGATGTCGCGAAGCAGCACAAACTTCGATGTTGTCGAGCACGGTGGCGATGAGTGGCGTCAGATTCGGGATACCGAATCAACTCCCGGCGATCTTGACGGCGATGGCGTCGTGGCCGTCAGCGATCTGCTCGAACTCATCTCATTCTTCGGTGAGCAATCCAACTCGGCCGATCTTGACGGCGACGGGCTCGTCGGTATCAACGATATGTTGATATTGCTGGGCAACTGGTCAGAATGAATCGAAGCAATGAGGCCCGCGGCTTCGCCGCGGGCCTCATTGCGTTTTTGCAGAGGTCAGTCCCCGATGCGCGGCGTGATTTCACCAGAAGTTGGGTATCTCAACTCTTCCGGCACACCAAGAAACTCGTTCATGTGCTCGTCATACATGGCTGAATCTTCTGGGCGGGAAAGGTCAAGTCGCATTTCGTTGATGACCTTGGTTCCTTGGCCAATCCACTGATCCCAAGTTTCGGCGGTGATGTTCCCGGCAATCCACTCGCCGATCGGTCCTTTGAACGGAGGCGACTCGATTTCTGTGCCGGGCGTTCCGGTTCGTTTGCAGATGAATGATCCACTTGCAGCAATGATCTCCGCGCTTGCTGCAGCAGCGTCGCTGATTTCTGGAATTGGTTTGCCCACACCTATCAGCAATGCTTCGATGGCTTCCTGCGGCATGCGATCGCCCTTGGCGGCGGCCACTTCATAACCACGATTGAGATGTGCGACGGCCCTATCTTCCCAGCCAGCCGCGAGCATTGCCTCGCCACATAACTGATAAGCCTTACTCATCTCAGGATTGAGGGTGATGCACTGCTCAAATGAGGCAGCAGCCTCGGCGGGCCGCTCCGCCTGCATATAGGCCGACCCAAGGCTGAAGTGGGCCATTTCATTGGTCGGATCAGCCATGGCCATGTTTTCAAACTGAGTAATACGCTCGTCGATGCTGCTCATTCTGGCAGGATAGGGAGTCAGGCGGGTCTTCGCCGCGGCTGTTCTGCCTCCACCTACTGTTCGACTGCCCGGCTGCTTCGCTGATCTCGCGGCGAAGCTGCGCGCGGTAGCCTGCCCACTCATGCTCGATCTGTCCATTGACATTGCCGGTCTTCGTATTGCTTCGCCGCTGATCGCGGCGGCTGGCACAGCCGGATATGGCCCGGAACTCGCCTCCGTCGACGGATTGCGAGGCCTCGGCGCGATCGTCACTAAGTCGATCACGCTTGAGCCGCGAGAAGGAAACCCGCCGATGCGGGTCACCGATCTTCCGGTGGGCATGCTCAATGCCATCGGGCTTGCCAATGTCGGCCTTGATGCTTTCGTCACGCGGGTGGCGATGGGGGTGCGTGATTTGCCCATCCCTGCCATTGGTTCGATCGCGGGAGAAACGATCAACGAATACGAACAAGTGGCCGCCGCAATGCAGGCGATGACCTTTCTCAAGGCGGTCGAAGTCAATGTGTCGTGTCCGAACACTGATGACGGCCGAGCGTTTGCAGAGTCGCCGGAAAAGTTGCATGACCTACTCGTTGACATTCGGGGCGTGCTGAAGAACACCGCCATGATTGTCAAACTCCCGCTCGATTTTGGACATCCTTCCAAAGCGGCCGAAGTGGCCGTTGAAGCGGGGGCCGACGCCTTGACGCTCATCAACACGGTGCCTGGTATGTCGATCGATCTCAAGTCGAGGCGATCGCGAATTGGTCGATGGTCTGGCGGCACGAGTGGCCCGGCGATACATCCTCTTGCTGTCCGAATGGTTGCCGACGTGTACCGAGAAGTAGCCTCGCCAGCGGGCGTGCCGATCATCGGACTCGGCGGGGTGATGCGGTGGCAAGATGCGGCTGAGTTCATTCTTGCGGGAGCGACCGGCGTTGGTCTTGGCACGGCGCTCTTTGTCGATCCTCGTCGGCCTCGGAAGATCCTCAAGGGCCTCCGCAAGTGGGCCAAGTCGCAGGGGTGCGCATCGATTCGTGACTTAGTCGGCGCCGTCGAGAACTAGCCGCCGAAAGGCTTCGCCGCGTGTTCGATAGTCTTTGAATTGATCCCAAGACGCGCAGCCGGGGCTGAGCAAAAGCACATCGCCATCACACATTCGTCCGGACGCGGCTGCAATTGCAGATTCAAGTGTTTCACAGAAGGTGCTATTGGGTCCGGCCGACGCAGCAAGGTGTTCGCCAGTGGCACCGATGGTGTACAGGTGGGCAAGTTTCGGCGCAAGCGTTGCAATCGCGTCGAGCGAGATGCCCTTGTCGTATCCACCCGCAATGAGATGCACGCGAGACACATCATCAAACGACTGCACGGCAAGAACGGATGCTTCCGGTGTTGTCGACTTGGAGTCATCAATGAAACGTGGCGGAACGTGTGCGCCAACTGCGCTGAGCCTGTGCGGTAGCCCGGTGAAGGAGTTCAGCGACTCAGGGGAAATTGGCGCAGCCGTTGAGGCGAGTGCGATCGCCATGGCCGCATTGGCTCGGTTGTGTTCGCCTGGAACACGCAGCATGATGTCCGGGGCAAGTGGCGGGCAGTCGGAGGGATGCAGCAGTGTGTCGCCTGCGGATTGGAACTGGCCAATGGCCATCTTGCAATCTCGGTAGTGCGATTCATCTTGGTGCCAGTCCAAATGATTTGGGGTGATGTTGGTAATGCCGGCCAGTGCTGGGGACCATCCATCACCTTGCGAAAGCCAGTAGAGTTGAGCGCTTGAGAGTTCAAGCACGACCCATGATTCGGGGCCGATCTCATCAAGGTTTCCGAGCAGGCTTCCGCCAATATTTCCGCCAAGCACGCTGTGGTGCCCGCCTGCAGTGAGCAGATGGTGCGTCATGCTTGCCGTGGTTGACTTGCCTGCCGAGCCGGTGATGCCAATGCATCGAGATCGATCAAGTTGCGCCGTGAGGAGGGCAATTTCGGTCGTCAGGGGCACGCCCGCCTTCGAGGCAGCCATGAGCAGGGGATTGGACCATGGGTGTGGGACGGCGGGATTGACCACGATCAGGTCTGCCCCCGTGAAATCATTCACATCGTGCTGGCCAAGAACGAGCCGGCAGGACCGTTGGTCAATCGCATCGAGCGACCGCTCAAGATCCGCCCCAATTCGCAAATCAGTCACCGTGACGAGGGCATCTTGGCCAAGCAGCCAGGAGACGCATCCCACGCCGCCACCGAAGGCCCCAAGCCCCATGACCAGCACGCGTTGACCGGAGAGTGTCGCCACACGGCGATGGTACGTACCATTCCCGTCACATGATGACCGACGCTGGCAATACACCTGATTCTCCCGCACCGGCCACGCAGCCTCAGACGTCTGCGATGGCGATCATTGCGATTGTGCTGGCCTTGCTACCGCTCTGCGTGCCTCTGAATCTCATTGGGACCGTGCTTGGCTTTGTTGCGAAGCGGCGCATCGTCGCTGCGGGTGGACGGCTGCGTGGC
>JABJQE010000055.1 GCA_018663565.1 Phycisphaerae bacterium | reverse complement strand
TAGGTCCACCCAATCCGGAGGAATGCCGCATCAAAGATGAGATTGCTGACGATGACGGCAACGATGGTCTGGACCACGGTGTCAGTCGTTGCCTTGCCCACGCCGGCTGCGCCGCCGCTGACTTTGAGGCCGTTGAAGCAGGCGATGGCGCCAAGCATCAGGCCAAAGGTCGTGGCCTTGATGAGGCCGGTGATGAAGTCGAACTGGTTGAGTTGACTCAGCGTGTTATCGAGATAAATCTGGGCGCTCACATCGAAGAACAGTACCGATACAAGGCCGCTGCAAAACACCGCGGTTACATCGGCGAGTACCGTCAAGAGCAAGAGGCTGATAACAGTGGCCGTCATGCGTGGCAGCACGAGGAACCGAACTGGATCAAGGGCGTGCGCTTCAAGGGCTTCGATTTCTTCGCCAACCACCATCGTGCCGATTTCAGCGGCGATTGAGGCGCCGGCAAACCCGGTCAGGACAACTGCGGAAATGATTGGGCCCATTTCGCGAAAGACAGCAATGCCAACGATATTTGCGATGGCGCTCGCTTGACCGAGTTCATTCAGTGGCGGATACATCGCGATGGCCAAGATCAAGCCGATGCAGCCGCTGACCAGTAAGACTATGCCAATTGATCGAACGCCAACACGCACCATTTGGGCCATTACGGCCGGCCAGCCAAGCCGCGTATTGGAAGCGGCTGCGGATTGCCAGTACCAGCGCCCGACCGAACTCGTCAGTCGAGTTGTTCCGCCAATAAGATCAAGCAGGCCAATCGTGGTCGCGCCAATGCGTCCAATGCTCCGGCTGAAGAAATTGGTTGATCCACCCGAGTACGGCATACTCAGCAGTTCATGTCGTCACAGATCGTGAAGACAGTGTCCAACTTTGAGATGGTGAAGATGGAGAGAACGCGATCCGTCAACTGAACAAGCGAGAGGTCACGCTTGGCGCGGCGGCAGATTTGCAGTGCCTCGACGAGTGTGGCTACGCCGGATGAATCCATGTATGGGACTGCAGCGAGATTGACAAATACCGGGCAAGTGCCGCCAGAGAGGGCCGTTTGCAAGGAGGCTCGAAGCGTTGGCGATGTGGATAAGTCAATTTCACCGACTGGCCGAATAATCAAACGGTCATCGGTTGCATCGACGTGCACGTCGAGGGTGTTGGGGCGCCCCTCATGCATGTGTGGGTTCCTTCGTGTCCGGGGTGGTCGCTGATGTGACGTCAATTCTCATTTTAAGGGTTGTGCCTCCGGCTGGGCGGTGCGTCCAGCAGACTTCGTCCATAACCTCTCGAATTAGATGAACGCCGAGTCCCCCTGGCCGGACGCACGTCAAATCTCTCGGCCGAATCGTGTCCAGTGGTACTTGTTTGCCATCATCCTCAAGCGTCAGGGTGAGCTGATGCCGATCATCGGTCTTGAGAGATACTCCAGTGAGCCTCAGGGATCCTGGCGTGCCCGAATAGGCATGCCGGATGACGTTCGCAGCCGCCTCATCGATCGCGAGGCAAATACGGTCGGTATGGGTGGTTCCAACGCCCTCAAGGTGGCACCACGTGCTCACGCGGTCACGAATGATATTTAGCATCGCAGGGGCCGCGTCGAGTTCGAGGGCAAGTCCGGCTTGGGTCAGTGTGGCTGTCATAGTGAATACCTCCTGAATCATACAAAGAAGGGGATGATCGCTCGTTTCTAAATCCGTAAACTGATTGGAGCCTGTGGTCTGCCTTGAGAATCGGTAAACTTCCCGCCTTCTCAGGAGTTGCTCCGCATGTCTGCACCAGTTATCGGCTCAACCCGCCCGGCGGGCGTTGAAACCATCCCCATCATCGACTTCGGTAGCCAGTATGCCCAGTTGATTGCTCGTCGAGTCCGCGAAGCGGGGGCCTTTAGTGTCTTGGTCGCTCCGGACGTGACGGTGGAGCATTTGAAATCGCTCGAGCCAGCGGGGATCATCTTGTCGGGTGGTCCATCGAGCATTGACGAGCCCGGTGCGCCCCGCTGTGATCCCGCCATTCTGGATATGGGTCTGCCTGTACTGGGCATCTGCTATGGCATGCAACTCGGCTGCGACATGCTTGGCGCTACGATCGAGCATGCCGACTCACGCGAGTACGGGCGAGCGAAGTTGGTGGTCCACCGCAGCGATGGATTATTTGTAAATTTGCCGAGCGACATGACGGCGTGGATGAGCCACGGTGATCAAGTGAGTCACTTGCCTGATGAGTTCGAAGTGATCGCAAGTACCGACACCTGCCCTGCCGCCGCCGTCATGCACCGCGATCGTGCTTTCTACGGACTGCAGTTTCATCCAGAGGTGACACACACGCCACATGGAATAGACTTGCTTCGCAATTTCCTCTACGAGGTGTGCGGATGCGGCGGAACGTGGCGTATGGCGGACTATATGGAAACGCAGTGCAAACTGTTGCCTGATCTAGTCGGCAACCGCCGCGTGATTTGTGGACTGAGTGGTGGCGTCGATTCATCAGTTGTTGCCGCGCTGCTCGCCCGAGCCATTGGCGACCGGTTGACCTGCATCTTTGTTGACAACGGTCTTTTGCGTAAGAACGAACGCGGGCTTGTGGAGTCAACTTTCCGCGATCATTTTGATGTTGATCTTCGCGTTGTCGATGCATCGAAAGAGTTTCTCGGCGACCTCGCGGGCGTAAGTGACCCCCAAGAGAAGCGTCGTCTCATTGGGCATCGATTTATTACCTGCTTCCAGGAAGCAGCCAGCGAGGTGGGCTCTGACGGCGGCGATCCCGTGCATTTTCTGGCGCAGGGCACGCTGTATCCCGATGTCATCGAGTCTGGCCATGGCCATGCCGGGACGGCGGCAAATATCAAGTTACATCACAATGTTGGCGGCCTGCCGGAAGAACTGGGCTTTGAGTTGATCGAGCCTCTTCGAGATTTGTTCAAGGACGAAGTACGGGCGCTCGGCGAGGTGCTTGGTTTGCCAAGTCATGTCGTGTGGCGACATCCGTTCCCGGGGCCGGGGCTTGCGGTGCGTGTGCTCGGAGAGGTCACGGAAGAGCGGCTTGCGGTGTTGCGAGATTGCGACGAAATCGTGCTCGATGAAATCGTGTCCGCGAATTTGTATCGGAGCACTGATCAGGTGTTTGCGGTGCTTTTGCCGGTCAAGAGCGTGGGCGTGATGGGTGATGGGCGAACCTACGACTCAGTAGTCGCGGTGCGAGCCGTTGAAACCCAAGACTTTATGACAGCGGACTGGGCGAGGATTCCACATGATGTGCTCGCAATTATCAGCAACCGTATTATCAACGAAGTGAAGGGCGTCAATCGGGTGGTGTACGACATCTCAAGCAAGCCGCCAGCAACGATCGAATGGGAATAGCCGCGTCGAGGCTCACCTAGTCTTTTGGGGCAGGTCCTGTGTGCCGGTCTTGGCGTGTGGCGGAATCTCGCAGGGATGGGGGCGGCGGATCCGCAGTTGCGAAGATCAAGCGCCCTGCGCTTGTTTGAACAGCATTGGTGATCCTGACGTTGACGTCCTGGCCGACCTTGGTCGCGGCGTGCTCGACAACTACCATCGTGCCG
>JABJQE010000054.1 GCA_018663565.1 Phycisphaerae bacterium | reverse complement strand
GGCACAACGCTCGTCGAATACTTCTACCGAGTTGCCAAACAAAGAGCCGAAGAAGCGGGCGATAAAGAATCGGTTGAGGAAGTGGGGTTCAGATATCCCGGCCCGCGGCCGCAGACCAAAGAAGCCGCCATCTTGATGCTCTCGGACTGCGTTGAAAGCGCCACGCGGGCCATGAACGAACCCACTCCAGCACAAATCGAGGGGCTTGTCGACGAACTCGCCAAGAAGCGTCTGCTCGACGGCCAATTCGACCAGTGCCCACTGACACTCGCCGAACTGAGCAAGGTGAAAGAAGCCATCCTCGCCCGCGTCGGCGCCATTCATCATGGCCGAATCGCATATCCCGAGGATGAGTCGGCCGAAAGCGGCCCGCAAACCCAAGGCAAGATCGAAGCAGCCCAAGCCAACTAGGGCGTGGGAGAGGCTTCGTCGCGGTGAGTCGGGAGTCGAAGCGGAAGCCGCGCACTCAAAAAGATGAATAGGACGCTCCGACCGTCGGAGCGCCCCATTCAGTGCAAGGGAGCAAACTGATTATTCTTCGCGGCGTGCCTCAGCTGAGCCACATCCGCTTCCACTACGTATCCGCGGAGCCACCCCATTCCTGTCAGAACTATCCAGAAATTTCCAATAACACGCCGCGGCGGTCATGCCTCCCCGTTCCCGTTCCCGTTCCCGTCCCAACCTCGCATCGACGTTGGACGTAGAAGATCGCAGCGTTGGAAGCAAGCGCAATAAAAAGGCCCGGCAGCGGCAAAGCCGCATACCGAGCCCTTCCGGGGGCAATTTTGAGTCGGCCATTTCACCGACGGATGGAATGATACCGCCCAAACACCTGTCGTCAACGATCGTAGACCAGAATTCCAAAAAACGATCAACTCGTGAGTTGCATGCCCGCCAAATCGATGCCACCACAGCCACGCTCAACCCCCAATGCCTATGCTGCTCTGGAATCACTACCCCTTCAGACGGACTCTTTCACCCGCCATGTTCACTCCGCTCCTTATCGCCGTGCTCTGCCTTTCGCCGCCTACATCCGCTCCACTGACCAATCCGGCACAAGTGGTCAATACCGACTCGGACATGGAATTTGCAAGCCTGAGGGCTGCCCTAGCCGGACTCCCCCGCCAAGATCAGAACCCTGCAGACTGGGCGGCAGCCGCGAGCACACTTCGGCTCAATAGCCGGGCGTTTACGGCTCGGTTCCCTGCAGATCCTCGCGGTCTTGAGCTTGAGGCCTCGTTGAGCATGGGCCTCGAAGACGATGATGCGGTTGACAAGGCCTTTGCCCAACTGCTCCGTCTTGCCCCCAGGAAGACGACCGCAGGCCTCGCCTGGACGGACTACTGGATGGCCCGCGACGAAGTACACGCGTTCGAAATCCTAGAGTCACTCGTTGAGCAACGCCCCGATGCCCTGCTGTACCTCGATCGACTTTTCAGAATTCTCGCAGTCGAAAATCCACAGCGGCTCATCAACCGATTTAGACAACTCGGCGCAGCAGGCAACGACATCGATCGTTGCAGTCATGAACTCGACATGCTCGCCCGCGTAGCTGGTGCGCTCGCCGCGGCCATCGGCGAACAACTTCGCATTGCGTATCCTGACAATCTTGGCATTGCCCTCGCAACGGCACGCGGATATCGCCACGCCAACAAGTTTGGCATGGCGCGGCAACTGCTCGACGGATTGCCATCGGGCCATCTTGTTGACCCAGCGCACATCTATCTCTGGTCTGACACCTATTACGCTGACCACCACTTCGAGCGGGCGCACGAACTGCTTGGGACCATCGACATGGATGCGCTCGCTGAAGACGAACGCCCAGGCTTGTATCGACGACTCGGCTTCATGATTCCGACGCGGCAATCTGCAGCGGAAACCTGGCCAATCGAACAACAGCGGCGACTCGACGACGCCCGCCGGAACGACAATCCAATCGCCCTGCTCACCATCAATGGACGCGAAGTGGTGATGGAGCTCTTCGAGGATGATGCGCCCAATACCGTGGCGGCCTTTATCGCTGCGGCTGATCTTGGGGTGTACGACGGCTACGCAGCCGGGCAGGTGCACCCTGGCTTTCGCGTAATCTTCGGAGACCGCCACGACAACGATGGCTTCTCCAGCTGGTCACTTCCAACTGAGTCGTACCAACAAGCCCCTCGCCCCATTCTTGCAGGCAGTCTGGTGGGATACGCTGATAGCTCACCGGGCAGCGCTGATACGCGATTCTTCATCTTGCAGTTCCCGGCCCCGCACCTAAACGATCGCAAGACCACCTTCGGCCGCGTCATCACCGGACTTGACGTCTTGCGTGAAATGACTCAAGGCGACGTTCTGGACTCGGTCAAAATACTTCGCCGCAGAGACCATGAGTACGACCCCAATATCTTTGACCCTGAGATGACTCCAATGAAACTGAGCGAGTACCTCAGTTCACCCGGCTGATCATTCACATTCCTGATCGAAGGTCCTCAGCACCAAGCAATCGATAGTCCTTGCGAAGAAGCACTTGCCCTGCGAATTGATTGTCATCGCAACAGATTGCCATGCGTGGCCCCGCCATCGGGTGATCGCCAATGATTGGGTACATGAACTGAATATTGAGCTCGGCCCCAAGCAAGTACAAACACATGTTCGAGAGCGTGCGGTCGTCATCCAGTTCGGTAATCATGATGTCCACTTCTGAGAACGCCAAGTCACGTGAGCGAAGCAACAACCGAGTCGCGTCCGCGTTGTCAGGGATCATTCGCACAACCGCAAAGTCAGTGGCCTCGAGCACAGTTAGCGCATGGAGCTGTACATCGACCGCTTCGTCAAAGCTGCGAAGAATGTCGACCAGCCGCCCCACGCGGTTCTCAAGAAAGATGCTGAACTGCCGAACGAGCGGAATGCTGAATCCGGCTGCCGTGCCTTGGCCCATCGAACTCATAGGTCTACTCCTGTGACATCGGCCACTATTGGCCGAGCAAAGTCCACCGTCCCCGGATTGCCAAGGATACCCGCCTCGTGGGCCTCGTCGAGGAAAGATTGCACGGCTGCTTCGCCGTCTTCGCCAAATTCCAGAGTCCACCGATTGACGTACATCTCAACAAAGCGGTCAGCATCGGCTTTGTCAATTCCCCGGCCGAATTTCAGGGCCCACTCAAGCGACGCTGCGCGATTGGACAAGGCATGATCAAGCGATGCCCGCAGGACGCCAGAAAGCGAGGCCAGCGTGCCGTCGCCACCCCGCTGTTCAAGATCTCGCTTGGCCACATTGCCACCGAGCGGCAAGATCGTACCTCGTGTCTCCTGCCACCACGCGCCGAGATCAACCACAATCTCCAGCCCGCTACGTTCACATGTCAATTGACCTTCATGAATCACCACCCCGGCTTGGAAACGACCATCGAGCACGGCTGCATCGATTTGGTCAAACGGGATCGCTTCCCACCGCATTGACTCACCGAGCAACAAGCGACTCGTCGCGAGTGCTGTAGTTCGCTCGCCAGGCACAGCGATCAGTAGGCGTTCCTCGCGTATCCGCTCAAGTTCAACTCCCGGAAGCGTGACAAGTTTCGGTCCATACCCATCGCCCACCGAAGCGCCACACGCGGTGAGGATGTACTCAGAGCGAACTTGGGGGTACTGAGCAATGCTGATGGCGGTCACGTCGTACACGCTGTCTTCGGCGGATGCATTCAGTGACTCGATGTCATCAGTTTCCAACTGAAAGTCAAACCGACCTGTATCAATCGCCGGGCCAGCACCATCAAGGCCAACCAGCGGCCACCACATGAACGCATCATCGGGGTCGGGGCTATGCGCGAGCGTAATTGTCAGCCGATCAGGGCTCGACATGCGAGGATTCCTCTCTTGCAGGTGTTTCAGCCGAGAGCACACGCCGCTGAATTTTCCCCGTTGGATTGCGCGGCAGCGCCTCGACAATGCGAACCTCTCGCGGCACTTTAAATCCGCTCAGTGGCCCGCGACAGAACTGTCGAATTTCGGCGGGGTCCGCCTGCGTATCTTCAATAAGTTCAACAAAGGCCAGCGGCACTTCGCCTCGCATTGGATCTGGAACACCAATGACAGCGGCATCGAGCACCGCTGGATGCTTCCGCACCACATCTTCGATCTCGCGTGGGAATACATTCTCTCCACCAATGATGAGCATCTCTTTGATACGTCCAGTGATCGAGAGGAAACCATCATCAGAGAGCCGACCCATATCGCCTGTCCGGAAAAACCCGTCATCATCAAAGGCCGCTGCGGTGGCATCGGGGTCTTTGAAATACCCAGCCATGACATTGCCGCCACGAATGCGAATCTCACCATCACAATTCGTGCCAAGTCGCTCGCCCGATACGGGGTCAATGATGACTTCTTCCACGCCATCAAGCGGCCGCCCAACGACGCCGCGTCGCTCTTCGTGAGGCCGCGCCCAGTTCGTCACTGGCGATGTTTCGGTCAGTCCGTATCCCTCGCAGATTTGAATGCCGAACCGCTCGGCGAAACCCTCGTACACAGCGTCTGGAAGCGGCTCGCCACCCGAAACGATGTACTTGAGCGAGGCAAGATCCTCAGCTGTGGCGGCTTTCGAATGCAGCAATGCATTGAACATCGATGGAATCGCCATCAGCGCCGTGGGCCGGCGTCGCCGCAATAACTCAAGCACCCGAGAAACTTGAAAGCGAGCGGTGTACACCACAGAGCATCCAAGCATCAACGGAAGTAACGTCGTCACGGTAAATCCAAAACTATGAAACTGAGGAAGCACACCGAGGAAACAGTCTCGCTTGGTAAAATTGACCCAGCGAATGCACTGCTCAACATTGGTCGCAATATTGCCCACAGTGAGCTGCACGCCCTTGGGCCGGCCAGATGTACCCGACGTGTACAACATGACCGCGACATGATCGTCAGCACGCTTCATCGGCCGAAACAGTGGTGGCACGCCTTTGAAACGCTGCTTATCGAGCGCGATCGTCTGCACGGAATCTGGAAGCGGCCCGAACTTCTCGAGCATTCCACTCGCGGTTACCACAAGATCAAGCTCAGCATGCTCAATAATCCACGCGATCTCTTCCTTCGAGAGCAAATAATTCAATGGCACAACGGTCCGGCCAAGCATCCACGTCGCGGCAAGAGCCACGGGGAATGCGCCGCCGGTTGGCAAGAGCACGCCAATATTTGGGCGAGTTGATCGGTCCTCAATCGCCCTGGCCAGATGCCGCGAGGCCGCCCACATCGTGATACCACGCCATGCGCGGAAGTCATCTTCAACCCACACCCGAAACGGGTGTCGGATCCAATTCCGAAGGATAGGTTCGAGCACTTGCATCGACGGGCAGACTATCAGCCACGGCCCCTCTCTTGTACGCTCTGTCCATGACACGATCCCTCTTCTTGCTCGCCGCTCTCCTGATGACAGCCTGCCAAGCCAAGCCGCCCGCCGCGAACCTCTCGCGGGTTGAGCGTTTGTACGAGGAACGCCTCGATGGGGCCGCGAGCCGAACAGCCCAGCTCATGGTGTCACAGCACGCCCCACAAGCGGCAACGGCCGCGTGGTATGGCGGGCTCGCCGAATTTCGCAATCGCGATTATGAGCAAGCCGCCATCTTCTTCAAATCCGCCGTCCGCTCGGGCGACCCCATGGTGGCAGGCGGCGCGGAAGCAATGCTCGGACAGTTAGCCGCCCAGTCACAGGACTATGCCCAAGCCCTTCGACGGTACGAGCGAGCGTGGACGCTGCTGACTGGGTCTGACCAGCGACAGGTCGGCGTGCGAGCATTGGACGCTGCTGAGGTCGCGGGCAACACGCTCGCTGCCGACAGGTGGCGAGCACGAATCCGTACAAGCGACGGCATCGCAGCACCGGCAGGTCATCCATTTGCGCTGCAAGCAGGGGCGTATCGAACCCGATCGGCGGCCAACTCACACGCAACAGATTTGAAGCACTCGCTTCGACGTTCCGGCTTGACACCAATCACAGTCCGTACCCGCATGGACTCTGGCGGCACTTGGTGGCTCGTTCAAGTCGGCGCATTCGCCTCGCGCGCAGAAGCCGCAGCAGCCCGACGCGCCGCCCCAGCCGAGGATCTCATCGTCGCCCGCGTCGGGCAATAGCCACACCTTTGCCGCAAGGGATCAGAGGCCCGGTTGCCGATGGTGTGGTGTGGGCAGCACGGTGGTTGAATGAGCCAATCGCTCAGACTCCACACGGCGAAGCCGCGCACTGCCCCACCGCCTCAATTGCCCGCGACACATCTTCCGCCCGGTTCCACGGCCCAAACGACAATCTGCACCACCAACACCCAGACGAATCGTCGATCGCCACCTCAACCCGGTGCCGATGCGCGATCTCATCTCGGAATGCGAATCGATCCTCATATGCTTCACGCGCAGTCTCCGGCAATCGAACCGACACCATCGCGCCGGTCATGCTTCCCCCACTTCCATCACTCACTTCTGTTCCGAACGCAGCAGCCATTTGCCGCCCGGCCGCAATGGCCATCTCCCGTTGCCACTGCCGCAGTGTGGCCCAGCCCCAACGCTTATCAACCGCAGCAATTGCGGCCGGCACGCTCAGCCACGGGGTGACGTCACGCGTCCCCTGCCACATGAACGCATCCTGATAGGACTCAAGCACACCATGACTCGCAGCAAGCGGCCTTGTCGTCTCGCGATGTTCGTTGGCCGTCCATAAAAATCCAGCGCCCGACGGGGCCCCGATACACTTGTGCAGATTTCCCGCGTACCAGTCGGCGCCAATCTCATCGATCTGTAAATCCATCATGCCCGGGGCGTGAGCGCCGTCAATCAGCACAGGTATCCCGCGGC
>JABJQE010000053.1 GCA_018663565.1 Phycisphaerae bacterium | reverse complement strand
CCTGGTTTCGCGTCTCGAATCCAAAGACGAGCTGCTCGGCCCCCTTGATGGCGCTGGCGTCGGCCAGCCGGAAGGTGATGTCGACGACGATGGCGAGCGCACTTCCCGCACCGAGCATCGCCGTGAACAGCTCGTCCTCCGGCGTCAGCACGCGGATCTCGCCGTCGGCGGTCACCACGGTCATCTTCACGGCACGCTGCCCGAGCAGACCGAGCCGTCTGGAGAAGTAGCCACTCAGCCCACCGTTGAGGGTGTACCCGGCCACACCGACGCCGGGACCGGTGCCGACGGGCAAAGCGCCGCCGTGGGCCTTCACCGCCTCGACGAGTTCGCGAAAGACCACCCCGGATCCCACCGTGACCAGGGTCTCATCGTCGGACGACTCGAAATCAATCGACTTGAGGCGACCGAGGTCGAGGATCAGCGCGTCGCCGTCCGCGACGAGGGCCGCCCCCGACGACTCATGTCCGCCGCACACGCAGGCAATCGGAGTGGTCGCCGGAAGCGACTTCACGATGGCGGCAATCTCCTCGGCAGACGTTGGAAACTCGATCCGCCTGGCCAGGGTGGTGACGTTGCCTGTGGTCCCATCCGCCTGCGGAAGAACCTTGTTGGCGCTCACGCTCCACGCCCGTTGTGCAAACCACTCGTCATTCGATCCCAAGATGGCCTCTGGCTGTGCTCCCACCTGCTTCAATGATTGTTCGGCGAGCGAGCTTCCGACGACGATTCCGACACCACTCGCTGCCGCACCCTTGAGGGCGGTCCGCCGCGAGATCCTATTCTTCGGATCCTGCATCACGCTGAGTCTCCTTGTGTCGGTCGGTGTCGGGAATGCAAGTACGGTCAGGCTCGGACACGCTCGCCGATCGCACCGAGCCTTCGCCGGACGTATCCTAGCCAATGAATCGCGGGGCCCCTGCCCTTAGTAATCCCCCACCACCCCACAGCACCTCCGTATTCACGGGGGTGTTGTTGTTGAGATGGCGGTGCATTGCTCCTAAAGAGGTACGCAAGGCCATCTATAGAAACAGTTGTTGACCTTCCCTATGAGACCATCTCTAATGGGGCTTGTGCGGCCTCAGGTCGCCTGTAGGAGAGAGGAAACCATGCGCTATATCCGCACTTCTATCGTGGCTGCGTTGGTGTTGGCGGGAACGTCATTGGCCAACACACACACCGTGTTCGCAAATGACACCTCATTTGCACCAGACGCTATTGACGTAGCGCCGGGCGACACCATCGTCTGGCAATACAACAGTGGCTATCCCCATACAGTCACGTCAGGCGTTGCCTGTACTGCAGACGACTTGTTCAACGGCGAACTCCAAAACTGGGGCGACACGTTCACATGGGAAGTACCGCTGGATGTTTCCGGTGAGATTCCCTACTTCTGCGAACCCCATTGCTCCATGGGCATGGATGGGGTCATTACGGTCATTGGTGGCAGCACTGTGCTCAATGTGCCTGCTAACTATTCAACCATTCAAGATGCGATCGATGCGGCAAATGCCGGCGATGTGATCGCCATTGCCGCGGGCACGTACAACGAATCCGACTTGATCATCGAAGATGCAAACATCGTGATCACCGGCGAAGTCAATGCCGAGGGTGAGCCGCTGGTGACGATCGACGGTGGTGGCGACAGCAACATACTCATTGCCATTGGTGTGGTTGGTGCTACAGGCGCAACGGTTGAAAATATTGTGTTCACCGGATCAACTGGCAACGCGCTCTGGATCTATCACCATAATCCGACCATTCGAAACTGCGTCTTCACGGGCAATGTGACTTCGACTGCCGGTGGTGCACTCTGGAGTTCCGACACAGAGGCGATCATCGAAAACTGCCGATTCGTTGACAACGACGGCGGTAACACGGGCAGCATCTTCTTTAGCAAGGCGACATCGCCTGGCCCCGGACCGACGATTCGTGATTGTGTCTTTGAAGGAAACACGGCGTATTCCACCGTAGTCATTCAGCACTGCAATCCGGTGATCGAGCAGTGCACGTTTGAAAGCAACACGAGCCCTGACTTCTTTGGAGCCACGGTGCGATTGCTACAAAGCGCGGCAACGTTCAGCGATTGTGTCTTCTCGGGCAATGTGGGGTCGGGCATTGGCGCAGAGCAAGCCAATGGGCTTCAGATTCTCGACTGCACATTCAGCGACAATGCCGTCGCCTACGGCGGCGGGGTGCGTCTCAGTGGAACATCTGGAGACCAGGCAACCATTTCGGGATGCAGTTTCATGAACCATGTGTCTCCGGTGAGCGAACTGGGATCCGCGCTCAACAGCAACAGCATCGACTTGACGCTCGTCGATTGTGAGTTCATAGGCAACAGTGCTGATTCAACCGTATTCGTTGCCAGTGGTGCCAGTTATGACATCGACCGATGCCACTTTGAAAATAACTTTGACGGCACGTGTGCATCATTCTCAAGCAATGTTGACGTTTCGATGAGTCGATGCACGTTCATTGACAATTCGAGCGGCGGCGTGGGGATCGGCGGTTTCTCGACTGCGTCATTCTCGGAATGCCTCTTTGAGAACAACCTTCCCTCGTGGGGCCCAGGCGGCATCAGCGTGGTGCAGACGAACACGATCATCAATTCCTGCGAGTTCAAGGGAAATGGGCCAACATCAGGCTCTGGTGCTGGCGCGATCTACCACTACCCAGGCACGTTGGATATTATGGACAGTCTCTTCTGTGAAAATAGCGGTGACGCGGGCGACATCGATGGCCCCTGGGATGATGGTGGCGGGAATGAATTTAACGTCGAGTGTCCATCCGATTGCATCGGCGATCTCGAT
>JABJQE010000052.1 GCA_018663565.1 Phycisphaerae bacterium | reverse complement strand
GGGACCCTTCCGATGCGGCAAAGCCGGACACTTGGCGAAGATGCCGAGTCCTGCGTTAAGACCTTGACTGGCTGGATGGATGCCTGTGAAGACCCTGAAGTAGAGTTCGATGTCGCTGGCATCTTTTCCCCCAGGATGGACTATCAGCCCGTCAATGAGATCTACGCGGGCGTCTACCACACCCTCCGCGGCGAGCCCATCGAGCGAGTGCTTGTGCTCGGGAACAACCAATTTGGCTTTGGCGAAGGCGTTGTCGGCACGACGCTCGGCGTCCAGAGTCCGCTCGGACGGCTCGAGCCCGACACAGCCTTCATCGAAGCGCTCTCCGCTCGTCTTGGCGATTCCTATCTCGCCGATGCCCTCGACCACATCGCTGACTTTGGCATCGAGATGCAGGTCCCTTGGATCCAACACTGCATTGGATCGCCTCGCATCATTCCCGTTCTCATTCCCGACCCACTCGCGACGCCATCAAGCGATGAACCACTGGTGACCACGAGCGACTTCGTCGCCGCGGTGCGAGCTGTCATTGCAGAATCTCCCGGACGCACACTCATCATCGGCACCGGAGACCTCAGTCACATTGGCCCACAATTCGGCGAGCCTCGCCCGATTGATGAACAACGCCAATTCGAAGCCGACCGGGCGGACCGCGAACTGCTCGCCGCCTTCACGAAGGGTGAGTCCGAAGCCTTTGTCTCCACCGTGAAGTGGAACAACAACGCGAACCGTTGGAGCGGCATTGGAGTCATGGCCTGCCTACTCGACATCATTGAACCGAGCGTGGTTGAACTAATCGACTATTACCAGCACCCACTCGATGAACAGGGCAATGCCATGGTGGCCTCGGCTGGGTTGGTACTCGGGGCGTGAAAGCGGTTGTCACCCGCGTGTCCTCCGCTTCGGTTGCCGTTGAGGCAACGGGACACCACGAGGCAATCACCGAGGGTCTACTGGTGCTCGTATCAATCGAGCCAAAGGACACCGCCGAGACCATCGCTTGGATGGCTAGGAAGGTGACACACCTTCGCATCTTTCCTGACGGCGATGGACGCATGAATCGATCACTGCTCGACCAAGACGGCGAGGTGCTCTTGATTAGCCAGTTCACCCTCTCTGGCGACTGCACCAAGGGCCATCGGCCAAGTTTTATCCGAGCAGCCCCTCCAGAGTTCGCCGAGCCACTCTATCTCGCCCTGGGCGAGGCCATTCATGCCGAATATGGAATCATGGTCAGATATGGTGTGTTTGGGGCCACAATGCGGGTGTCCTCGATGAATGAGGGGCCGATCACACTCATCGTCGAACCCCCCAACTAAACCCTCTTTCAAAAAGATTCTCGCATTTCTTCCCCGACGTGGAACCTTCGAGACGTGGATGACGAACAGTACTCCACAACCAATGCCCCCCCACAAGGAGCCTGTACGTTGGCGGTCAACGGCGGGCTCTTTTTTTGCGCGGCCGCCGGCCAGCGGTGCCCCCGACGACGCGTAAAGAGCAAGGTGGCCAAGGCCCCACGCCGGGGTCTACGCGACTGAGCCCTCGCCTACTGACTCGCTGATCGCCGCACGACTGCGAGCACAGCCTTCATATCGTCCCACATTTGACCGCGGACCTCCGGGGTGTAGTGCTCAAGCAAATAGGCGGGGTGAAAGGTCGGCATGACTGGAATCTGCTGACCCGTCTCGGGATCAACCCATTCTCCCATTTTTCCGCGTAGTGAGGCGATGTCGACGTGCGTTTGAAGCACCGCCTCGGCGGCGATGCGGCCAAGAGCCACGATGATGTCGGGCTGAATAACTCGCAACTGACGGTGGAGCCATGGAAGCCACCCCGCCAGTTCTTTCTCGCGTGGCATTCTGCATTCTGGAAGATGAGCCTTCACAATCGTGGTCAGATAGACATCTGAACGGCTGAGCTTCATCGCCTTGAGAATGTCATTGAGTTTCTGACCGGCGGGCCCGACAATCGGCTGCCCCGCCTGCTCATCTTCTTGGCTTGGTACCCCACCGACAAAGACGATGGTCGCACTTGGGTTGCCCTCACCAAACACACACCGCTCCGCATCAACACAACTCTCGCAATTCGCAACAAAGGCTTCTGCTGCAGCCTGAATCGCGGCCATCGCATCCGCAGGGCTTTGGGTAGCTTCAGGAGACGCCCCTACCCGCGGCATGCAGGGAACACCCGCGACCGCATCAGCCCGAGCAAGCAAATACACGGCTGGATCGCAAGAATCTTGAGTGTTTTTTGATGCTCGCAACTTCTGTATTTCCATTGGTTTCCCACCTAGTCGAGAACCGAAGATTTCATCATATTGCCCTCGTTTCGAATTCTGGGGTTGCCAAATGCCAGAAGTCGGCAACAATACGCATTGATCGCAATAAGAAGGCCTTTCGGGGGCTGTGTTGGGGGCGGCGTAGCCCCCTCTCACCTGCGGCTTCACCCTCATGAGTGGAATGGATTCAACCATGTCATCACAACCGCAAACAACCGAACTTCAGACCTATAATATGCTGCTTTACCGGGGCCCTGTGCACCCGGAATTCTTCAATATCACCGGCCGACGCACAACAACTCACACCGACTTCGAGTTCGAAGCATGGGTTTTCAAGGGTGGTCACGTGCTTCGATTTGAGCACGCCACAACCACGCTGTGCGAAGTCGTAACGAGCGACTCATCGAGCCTGCCCGATCGCGGACTCGTCACGACGCTGCCATGCTCAGGCGAACGTGATTACGAAGAGGTCTTTGGCGACCGCATTAGTTTCGTGACCTCTATTCAATCCGAGACGCTCTCGGAGCACCTCTATCTCAGCACGTATCGTGAAATGCTTGTACACGGGCAAGACCCTGCCTGCCTCACCATGAACTGGACCGATGAAGGCGATCACCCGAGCCTCTCGGTCATCGAGTTCCAGCGGTATAGCGATCAAGTTCACATCCAAACGTATCACCTCCGCGGCGACGCGCTCACTGTGCTTCGCACGCAGTCGATATTGCAAGCCGGGGTGGATGCAAAGGAAGAGGACGACGACTGATCACTGCAGCCATTACGACGACTCACGGGCCGCGTTCTCAATGAACGCGGCCCGTTTCATTTCTACATGACCCAGAACTGCCGGAGCCAGTTCTTCCAAGTCGATACCATCGCTGGCAGTCAGCACGAATCCACACACCAAGTGCCCGAGGAGACCACCCCATGTGCGAACGACCTCCAGCTACTTCAGTCAACGACATTCAGTTTGGTCGCGTGTTCCGATTTGGAACATTGCTCAAGGCGATTGGAACAGCCATCAGTCCAAGCCGCATCGGCATTGCCATGTTTACGTTGGCCCTGCTCGTTGGCGGAGGCCGAACCTGGGATGCGATCGTCGCTGAGGACAATCCACATGCAGCCAACTCAATCGTGGCGCCTTTTGAAAGCTCCATGGAGTGGATCGGTACATCAGGAGGTGCGCTCGTCGCCGCAACCACGACAGCCAATCCGCATCAGTTCCTCGCAGCTGGCAAGAAACTCATCTGGGGAACCACGGCGCGGCTGTGGAACGAAGGTCACTTTTGGTTCCTTGTGCTGTTTGGTACGTGGACTGCGGCAGTCATGGCCTTCGGTGGCGGGATGCTCTGCCGGCTCGAAGCTGTGCACATTGCAACTGGTGATCCGCCACCACTCAATCCGGCATTGGCCATGAGTCTCGAACGCTGGGTTGCATTCTTCGGCGCCTTGATGGTGCCGTTCGTATTGGCTGCGTTTATCGCTCTGGGTCTCCTGGTCTTTGGATTCGTGCTACTGAACGTGCCCGTTCTCGACCTACTCGGCGGGCTTGGCTACGGACTCGCATTGCTGCTTGGCCTTGGCGTGACCTTACTTTTACTTGGGTTTGCCGTCGCATGCCCGCTCCTGCTACCAGCAGTGGCAACGGAAAACTGCGATGGGCCTGATGCCATGCACCGGGCGGTTGCTTATGTCCTGGCCAAACCCCTCACCTGGATGCTCTACCTCTTCACTCTGCTACTCGGCTTAGCGCTTGGGCTCATCATTGTGGGAGGCGTAGCCACGCTGACGGTCACCATCACCGAGGCGCTCGTTGGCGGATGGGTCACAGGCAATACTTTTGAAGTGGTCGCCGCCGCGATGGATCCATCAGCAACATCCGAAGGCTCGTGGTCGACTCAGTGGTCCGCTGGGCTCATCGCGTTCTGGAACAGTCTGGTGCAGTGGGTGGTTGCAGGCTGGGCGATTGCGTACGTCATGGGCGCATCGACTCGCGCCTACTTGCTGCTGCGCTATACCATCGATGGACAAGACGAAGCCGCCATCTGGTGGCCCGGGCTTATCCGCGGAACGCTCGCGCCTTCCCCAAACTCAACTGACTGAGGGTCGACGCGGCGACGTGATCAACAATACGCCAGCCACCGCTGGTAGACCAAAGAAGATGTTGAACACCAAGTTCCACTCGACGCACATCAGCGAGACCCACCCGGCCAACATCACATAGCCGCCAAGTACGCCCTGCCACCACGACAACAACACGCCAACCTGTGAAACACCAATCGCGGCAAAGATCGCAACTTCGGATGGGGACAATCCCTGCGGTGGCGGAAAGTCACCACCAATCACATAGGCAAGCAGAAAGAACATGAAAAACGCGAAATAGAAGCTTCCCAGAAGACGCCCGCTCCATCGGATGGCGATCGCAAGAGTCATCTTGGATCGAGCGGCATCATGATCCACAGAATGATGTAGATCAAGATTCCGGGAAATGCAACCGAGAGCAGTGACACCAAGACATAGAGAATGCGAACCATTCCCGGACTCCATTCGAGCGCGTCGGCAATTCCTCCGCAGACCCCTGCGATAACTCGATTATTCGATCGCCGTACGAGTGCCATGCCTGCAACAGTACTCCATCGACCTTCTATTTGCGAGCCGCACTACGATGCGACCCATGAACCACCTCACCCAACTCGTGATCTCCACACTGCTCTGCGTCACATCAGTCGCTTCATCGCACTCAATTGAAGGAATTTGGACCGGCGAAATCCAAGCTTCAAGTGGCGCCACACAGGTGATCATGCACATCACCTCGACCGGCCCAACTACCTGGACAGGATCAGTTGATACGCCCTCGCAAGACTCCTACGGGATACCCCTGAGCCATGTTTCGTTTTCTGACAGCACGCTGACCGTGATGTGCGACGTCACGAACGCAATCTGGGTGGCCAAGTTGGACTCAAAGACAGACGAACTCCGTGGCGAGTGGACGCAGCGTGGCATGAGCCTACCGCTGACATGTACCCACACACCCTCACCTCCACCGATGCCCACAACGCTCGCGGGCCAACTCATTGGTACGTGGGAAGGCATGCTCAATGTAGGCGTGGTGCAGCTTCGACTTGTACTGCACCTTGAACGCAATTCTCCGACCACAATCGCCGGATACATGATCAGCCCGGATCAATCTCCGGAGGAGATTCCCATTGGCCGCATTGACTGGACAACAAGCCGTGCACTCAACATTCTACTTGGAGGCATTGGCAGCACCTTTGACGTGTCTCTCAGTGACGCGAACAATGTGCTCACTGGCACGTTCTCGCAGGGCGGCGCCACCTTTGACATATCGCTCAAACGCGTCGAAGTGGCCAGCATCATCAAACGACCTCAGACTCCCCAGCCGCCATTTCCATATGACAGCATCGAAGTCACCTATCAGAATGCTGCGAACGACATCACATTCGCAGGAACGCTCACAACGCCTCGAAGCAGTGGACCATTCCCCGCAGTGCTGATGATTACTGGATCTGGTGGGCAAGATCGCAACGAAGAGATTTTTCAACACAAACCATTCTGGGTCATTGCAGACGCGCTGACTCGCCGAGGCATTGCGGTACTTCGCATCGACGACCGCGGCGTCGGCGGGACCTCGACGCAACTGGGGCAAGCAACAAATCCTAGCACCGCCACGACATTCGACTTCGCCAACGATGTTGAAGCCGGCGTTGCGTTTCTGTCAGCACGGGACGAGATTGGGAAAATCGGCCTGATCGGCCACAGTGAGGGCGGCGTCATTGCGCCGCTGGTCGCGGCTCGTGACAAGCGAGTGGCCTTCATCGTACTTCTAGCCGGCACAGGAGTTCGTGGCGACAGGTTACTTGTCTCGCAAAACAGATTGCTCATGCAAGCCATGGGCGCCGACGACGAGGCTGTCGAATCATCACGGCGCATGCACCGAGCACTCTGGGACGTCGTGCTCGACGAGTCGCTGACAGCAGACGAATCCGTAGTGCACATTCGCAGTATCATCGAATCCGACCCTGAGTTCGCTGCGGCTCCAGAAGATGAGCGTGCAGCTGGAATGAAGCAAGCCCTCTCACAACTCACGTCGCCTTGGATTCGCGCCTTCGCGCGATATGACCCCGCCCCCACGCTCAGCAAGGTGAGCTGCCCAGTACTGGCCATCAACGGCGAAGTCGACTTGCAAGTGCCGTACAAGGCCAACCTCGATGCCATTGCTGCTGCGCTCAAGAAAGGCAATAACAATGACTACACCATTCGAGCATTCCCAGGACTCAACCACCTCTTTCAGCACAGTGAATCAGGACTCGTGTCCGAATACGGCCAAATCGAGGAAACCATCTCGCAAGAAGTACTCGACTTCATTGCCGACTGGATTTCCGTGCGGTTCCTCCCCCAGCACGGCCAATAATCCGCCCCCTCACTCATATGTGAAGGCTCCCAGCACCCACAATGGCCTCCTTCCACTGCGGAGTCACGCCGATGCAATTCTCAGTTTCCTCTGGACTCGGCACTCGAATTCCATTACGGTACGCGGCTCGGCAGAAGGATCTGCCAAACATCCAGTAGAGGACCGGTCGGTTTTTCAGGGCACAGCACGTGCCTGACGCATTCCGGTCTCATAGGGCACCGGCGGCCCTTTGAATCTCCGGATAAAGACAATACGACTATGAAGTTTTCAGAACTGCGGCTCGCAGAGCCCATCGTTCGGGCTGTGACCGCTGAGGGATATGAAACCGCCACGCCAATTCAAGGCAAAGCGATTCCTGAAGTGCTCGCTGGCAATGATGTGCTCGGATGCGCTCAAACTGGCACCGGCAAAACAGCAGCCTTCGCGTTGCCCATGTTGCACCGCCTTGCTGAGACGAGCACGAAACGATCAAAACATCCTGAAATCAAGACCAACGGCAAGGGCAAACGACGCCGAGCCAACCCCGGACGCCCGCGGGCACTCGTCCTTGCACCCACTCGCGAGCTGGCAAGCCAGATCTTCGAGAGCTTCTGTTCATACGGCCGCCACGTTCGCCTTCGACACGTCGTCGTCTTTGGCGGCGTCAAACAAGCAAGCCAAGTACGTGGACTGCGTGCTGGATGCGATGTCCTAGTCGCAACACCTGGCAGATTGCTCGACCTTATCAATCAGGGCCACATCGATCTGCGTGGCGTCGAAACCCTCGTCCTCGACGAGGCCGATCGAATGCTGGACATGGGATTCATCAATGACATCCGCAAGGTTGTCGGCATGATGCCCAAGAAACGCCAAACGCTGTTCTTCTCAGCCACCATGCCCAAAGAAATTCGTGATCTCTCCGACTCGTTGCTTACAAACCCTGTGTTCATGGAGACGGCGCCTGTTGCGTCGCCCGTTGAAACCATCAAACAGTCGGTCTACCTCGTCATGCGGCAGAACAAGCCCGCACTACTCGAACGCATTCTTCGACACGACGACATGAATCGAACGCTCATCTTTACGCGAACGAAACACGGCGCCGACCGCGTTGTCAAGCAACTCAACCGCATTGGCGTTGAGGCCGGGGCGATCCACAGCAACAAGAGTCAGAATGCTCGCACGCTCGCGCTCAAGGGCTTCAAGTCTGGCAAGGTGCAAGTACTCGTCGCCACCGACATTGCCTCCCGCGGCATTGATGTCGACCAGATCACGCACGTCATCAATTATGACCTGCCAAATCTTCCAGACACCTATGTGCACCGCATCGGACGTACAGCTCGGGCCGGGAATTCGGGTATTGCCATGTCCTTCTGTGACCACGAAGAAATTAAACATCTCAAGGCCATTGAACGGTTGATTCGCATGGAACTCGAGATTCGCTCAGATGAATCTGACCTGCTCTTTGATCCTTCTCGGACCCGAAGGAAGAAGAATTCTGCCCAAAAAGGCCACCGTGGCGGATCGAGCAAAAAACGGCCTAATCAGAGCGAAAACCGCGAGGATGGCCGCCCAAGCCATTGGAACAAGCGACGAGCCAAAAGCGGCCGTGGCAATAAGGGCCCTGCAGCACCCGCTAGCAACAAACAACGATCAAAGCGACGAAAACAGGCCGTAGCCTGACCGCCGGCCCGGTGTTCATGTAGAATGCCGCCCGGGTCCGCGGACGTCGCGAATTCAGAATAAGACAGACCGCCCCGCATCGGTGAAGACCGACATCCGTGAGCAGTCCAAGTTTGGAGTATTTGGTTTGAAAATTTTCGTAGGTAACATGAGCTTCAACACCAGTGAGGATGGCCTTCGCGCCGCATTTGCCGCCCACGGCAATGTTGAGGATGTCGCAGTCATCACCGACCGCGAAACCGGCCGCCCTCGTGGCTTCGCCTTCGTCACTATGCCCGACAGCGCCGCACGCGATGCGATCGAAGCATTGAACGGTACTGACCTTGATGGTCGGACCCTCAATGTGAACGAAGCACGCCCAAAGACTGACCGCGCTGGCGGCGGTGGTGGTGGTGGTGGTGGTGGTGGCGGTCGCCGCTGGTGATCCCCCTATCTGCGTCTCGGATCATTCCGAGCACAGATGCAACACAAGCGTTCTACACAACGGCCCGTCAACTTGGCGGGCCGTTGTTGCGTTTGAGTTGATCGAGTTCACCCTCTCAAGCGGGCAACCGCCCAGAAGAACAGCTGGTTCTTTCCCCAAGGCGTTGTGTGCAATTCCTGTTCGGTAGACACAAGGCTCCACGCGTCGCCAAGCACCAACTGCACGCTGGAGGCGTCGTAGCGTTCAACTGGCAAGCCACTGCACTGCATTGGCCCATCCACTGCAAAGGCCCCAAGCACAACATGACCGCCAGGGCGAACCGTCTTGTGTAGGCAGGCCAAATACGCATGCCGGTCGTCTTCGTGAGTCAGAAAGTGAAAAACGGCGCGGTCGTGCCACACGTCGCACAAACCGAGGTCCGGCTGCTGCAGAATATCGCCGACCAGCCAATTGACGGTGGCGCCTGCGGCGCCAGTACGAGCCTTGGCTCGCTCAATGGCGGAAACTGAGATATCCACGACGGTCACCTCATATCCCTGCTGAGCAAGTTGGCCCCCAAGCAGTGATGAGCCGCCGCCGACATCGACAAGAGATCCCGCAGGCGGTGAACATGCCGTAATCAACTTATTCGAAAGCAATGGGTCATCCTGATGCCAACTCAGTTCCGACTCATCCTTTGAGCCATACACCCCTTCCCAGTGCCCCAGCCTCATCTCGTGGCTCATCTGTGTTGAATCTGACGTCATACACGGAATCGTACAGATCCTCCATATGCCGAGCACGCAAAGTTATTCAAAAAGTTATCACGCACAATCTTGCTTGGGCACAAATTTGGTCCCAATAGGGGACAGCCACCGATTCGGTAGTTTCTGGGCAATCTGCCGAGTAGAATCTGTAGTTCAGCGAACCCCGCGGCATTTGACACGTACTACGCTGAGTTTGCAGAGAACGGATTCATTGGACTTGGCCACGACGCGTCCATTCATCAACCCGCCGATTCGCCGTGGCTTCTCAATATGGTTCCCAAACTCAAGAG
>JABJQE010000051.1 GCA_018663565.1 Phycisphaerae bacterium | reverse complement strand
TGTGCTTGAAGAAATTCTCAAGGCGGGGATGTTGAGCGACACTGCCAAGCGGATTCTGTTCCGCGAGCGTGAAATGGAATTGCTTCGCCAGACCATCGAGGAAGATATTGAGCAGGGCGATTTCAATGCCGGACTCGTGCTCTGCCGTGATCTCGATCGTTTGTTTGGATATACGGAAGAAGCCGAGCAACTCCGGAACCGCGTGCTGCTTGCTCGCAATAGTCAGCTTGCTGCCAAGATTGAGGAAGAGGTTGAGCATGTGTCCAACCTGCTTGGCGAGGGGCGACTCGGACATGCCGAGGAAGCAGCGCAGCGACTGCAGCGAATGTACCCCGACTCGCCTGCGTTGCACGGCCTCGAAGCACGTCTTCGAGGGTTTCGTCAGCAACTGAAGCGAGATCTCAAAGCTGAGTTCTTGACGGCAGCCGAACGAGGCGAAACGCAATTGGCTATGGAGAAGCTCCGCGAACTCGATCACTTTCTCGGCCCTGATGAAGTCGCTGATGTGCACGCCGCCGCGGCGGGCATCATCGCTCAGCACCGCGAGGCCTTGTCTGTCCGTTTCAAGATGGCTGTCAGCGATCACCGCTGGGCCGAAGCTGTTGAGGCTGGATCGCAAATCATTGCCGACTTTCCGAATGACAGGATGGCGGTCGAGGTGCGGGACATGCTTGAACATCTCCACGCACGGGCGGACGCCACTGGATTGGAGCAAGACACATGATGCGTCAGATCGTATTGGCTGCCGCCTGCTGTATTGGAGCAGGCTTGTCCGGATGTGTCATGGATGACCTCGACGACATCACCGGAGTCTTTGATGTTCCAACGCCCGGTGAAGCCGCTCGATGGGCGCTCGATCAGCACGACCCGGATCGTCGTCGGGAGGGGCTTGTGCTGCTTTCGACTGCGACGTTTGGCGGGGCTGATGTGTATGTCGATCTCTACAGGGACTACGTTGAGAACGACCCAGACCCGCTGGTGAAGTCGGCCGCCATTGCGGCGCTCGCGCGACATGGAACACCTCAGGATGCCCTGCTGATCGCGCCATGGAGTCAACGCTCAGTTACCGAGAGCGTCACGATTCGCTGGGCAGCGGTGCTTGGTTTGCAGCGGATACACAACCCAGACGTTGTGTCCATTCTGGTTGACGTGGCGATTAATCCACAGGAAAAAAGTGAAGTCCGCAGCGCGGCCTGCGTCGCGATGGGGCAGTACGCCGAGGATCGTGTCGTGCAGGCCTTGATCACGTCACTTGATGCGAGAGAACTCTCAATCAATGTCGATGCCGCAGAGTCGCTCTCGCTGCTCACGGGGCAGTCCTTTGGACTCGATCACACGGCATGGCAGCATTGGTATGTGGGCGCTTCCGCGAAGGGCAACGCCTTTGCAGGCGGACGCGAGTATTTCTATCCCACATACACGCGCGACTCGGTCTGGTGGGAATATGCCGCCTTCTGGCTTGACGAGAACTACGAACCCTCGCTCCGGCCTGTCGGTTTGAAAGACTCAAGCGAGCGACAAACGTGGGATGACTTTGATGCTGGCTCTAGCGGAGCGGGCGATCGGTCGGAACCCACGAATGATGGATGAAGAGGCCTCTTCGGAGGAAGAGCAGCCCCCGATCGAGGACGGCCGGATTCAATCCGGCGCGTTGGTTGGTCGCTCATTAACTGCTGGCATTCTCATACTCGGATTGCCAGTGCTCATGCAGCAGATTCTCGGGGCGACCGTCGGCCTTGTCGACAAGATGCTCGCGGGGGGACTGAGCGAGGACGTTGTGTTGCCGGCCATGGATGGACTTGGGGTCGGCTCCTACGTGGGGTGGTTTGTTGGCATTGCGATGGGCGGCCTTGGCATTGGCGGCCAGGCCATTATCTCCCGTGCGATTGGTCGAGGCGATGTGCAGGAAGCCGAGCATGCCCTCGGGCAGGCCATGGGGCTCAGCGTTCTATGGGGGACGCTTGTGGCCGTGCTCTTTTGGATATTCGCTCCATCGCTCGCCTCGTTGTGTGGGCTCAGCGGAGAGGCAGCGGACTATCTCGTTGAGTATGTGCATGTACTTGCCTATTCCATGCCGTTCTGCGGCATGATGATGGTGGGAGCCATGTGCCTCACTGGGGCCGGGGAAACAATGCGGCCAGCCATGATTGCCGTGGTTGTGAATCTAGTGAATGTCGCGAGCAGTTGGGTGTTGTCGGGGGCAGACCTTCGCCTACCGGGAGTTGTGCTGACCGACCAATTTGGATTTGACCTTGATGTGGCCGGCATCGCAGCCGGAACCGCAATTGGTTACGGAGTTGGGGGACTACTGACGCTCGGGCTATTGGTCCGCGGCGTTCGGGACTTGCGTTTACACCTCTCTCTGGTTCGCCCTGTTCGGCACATGATCGCTCGGGTGATGCGTGTGGGCATTCCCAATTTCCTAGAGGGCGTGTCGATGTGGAGTGCCAACCTTGGCATTCTGGCAATGATTGGCGTCATCGCTGGACGGGAAGCGAGGCAGGCCGTGACGGCTGCGAGTGGGGCTGGGGCGTTGTCTGAACCGACCGCAGGCGAAGGACTCGCCGGCGCCCACATTATTGCAGTGCAGTGGGAGTCATTCAGTTTCTTGCCAGGCTTCGCAATCGGCACTGCAGCTGCAGCGCTTGCCGGGCAATTCCTCGGCGCCGGAAATGTCGCGATGGCACGGAGAGCGGTGTACGTGTGCGCTGCAATTGCCGTTGTCATGATGGGCTTGCTTGGCGTTGTGTACATGCTGTTCGGTCAGCCATTGACCGAACTCATTAGCACACAGACAAAGCACCTTGGCTTGGTTCCGCAGCTCCTGTTCATCTGTGGCATTACGCAGGTGTTCTTTGCCGTGACAATGGTTATTCGCCAAGCACTTCGCGGCGTTGGCGACACGGTGTGGACGTTTACAATTACGACGTTCAGTTGCTATGGCATTCGCCTTCCCGCAGCATGGCTCTTCGGCATAGTGCTCGACATGGGCCTTGTGGGCATATGGATAGCGCTCTGCGGCGAACTTGCGGTTCGCGCTGGGCTCTTCCTGCTCCGCTTTCTCCATGGTGGATGGGCGATGCGGAAGGTCTAAAGGG
>JABJQE010000050.1 GCA_018663565.1 Phycisphaerae bacterium | reverse complement strand
TAAGAACCGCTTTCGGGCGAATTCAGGCGGCTCATCTCTCTTCGGGGCCCGATAGGAGAGCAGTCTGATCACATATTGTCCGTAGAACCGTCGTAGATGGTGCGCCGTGGAGATCAACTGATGCAATCACTCGTGAAGACATTCTCAGCCGTGGCCGTCGCAGGGCTCATGCCGGCCGGAGCTCTTGCAGCCCCGCCCGCGTATGAGCTTCGCTCCAACGTGAGTAGTCACGGCCCACAGCTTGGCTATTCCGTTGCAATTGACGGATCGACGATGGTTGTTGGTGCGCCCTATAACAACGGCTCCGGAACAAATCGCGGCCGGGTCTACGTGTTTACCTGGGATGGCGCTGGCTGGTCGCAGTCTACGTCGTTCACGCCCGGAGGCCTGGATGACAACGCCTACTTTGGATGGGACGTTGATATTGACGGCTCAACAATTCTCATTGGTGCTCCTGGTGAGCCAGATGATGATGATGGATCGCATGTGGTTGGAGCGGTCTTTTTCTATTCGGGCGGCGGTGGCGACTGGAATCTTCAGCAACGCATTCATCCCGTTGAGAATGTTGACTTCTTCGACAATGACCCAGAGGACTTCTTTCAGTACTACATTCGAGATTTCGGCCGAGCGGTGAGCCTCGATGGAACTTTCGCGGCGGTGGGGAGTTCATTGACCCACGACCTCCCCACACTTGTTCGTGATGGCGCAGCTTGGATTTTGAATGGGTCTTCCGGAACGTGGCACTTCGATCAGTTGATTGACACCATGGATACCGACCAGACGAATCGTGCAGAATTTGGATCCGCTCTCGATCTGGACAATGGCGTCTTGGTAGTTGGTGCGCCAAATTATTACGCCAACGGCGATCCCAATGACGCACGAGGCCTTGCGCAGATTTTTGAGTACAACGGCGGATCTGCTTTCGTGTATCAACAAGATCTGAGCGATTCGCTTGGGGACTCGGGCGACGCGTTCGGCGAGGCCGTAGCAATTGATGGCGCCACGATTGTGGTAGGCAATAGCGAAGACGACCTTCTTGGGAACGAAGCGGGTTCCGCGATGGTCTTCTTTGACACCGGCCCCACGTGGGCGTATGAAACGACGCTGACAAGTTGCGACGGCATCGACGAGATAAAGCAGCTCGGCCGCGCGGTTGATGTCCAAGGTGACACCGTGGTCGCGGGCGGCACCTCGCTGAGCGTGCTCGAAGATCCGGCCAGTAGTGTTGTGGTGTGGCGAAACATCACGGTTGGGGACTGGCAAATGATCGGTCGACATGAAGCAAGCCAAGTGAATTCTGATGCCAATCTCGGCACGTCGGTTGCTCTTGACCAGGGCCGAGTAGCCTCTGGGGCGCCAGAGGCAGATCGCACGGTTGGAATTACGTGGATCGATGTTGGCGCAGTCTTCGTATGGGATATGTTGAGTGATGACAGTGATCTCAATGGGGCTGAGGACTGGTATCAATTGCTCAGCGCAAGCCATGATTGGAACGCCAACTGCGTTCCAGACGAAGCCGATTGTCTAGCGGATTGGTCAAGCTCATCGCACAGTCAGCCCGACGGGCAAGTGGATGCTGATGACCTGCTTGACCTGATGGATTTCTGGGGTCCACATGGTGGCAATGGATCGGCCTCTCATGCCGACTTCAACGAGGATCTTGATGTTGGCTTGATTGATCTCTTGTGGGTCTTGACCGAGTGGGGCACGTGCTCGTAGTCAAGAACCATCTTCCATCCACTGAGTTCGTAAGCGTCCGACGTTGAAATCTAAATGCCGTCGCAGACCGATCCGAATTGGCTCAAGAGAATCAATAAGTCGTTGATGTCGCCAACGCCGTCTCCATTGAGATCAGCATCTGGTGTGCCGAAGACCGACAAGAATGCGAGCAGGTCGGTGATGTCAACCTCGCCAGAACCATCCATATCGCCTAGACACGTTTCCTCTGGAAATGATGGGGACGCTCCGGCATGTATCGTCCAATCACCACCTGCGATGCGGCCCACAGCAGGCTGCCCAGATCGTGCCACGAGCCTGAAGCCGTCGCCGGTCATTTCGGCACTTGCGTATTGGGTGCCGTTCTCAAGCCATCCGCCAAAGCCAATAGCCGAGGCCACACCTGCGATGAGCCCAAGGCTTGCGATCATCAGAATATGTCGAGGCTGAATCATTGAAGTAGTTCCGGCAATCACTGTGGTTGGATCAGCATGAGTACGAGACCTGTGCCGCTGTCCAAGCTCGACATGGCTTTTCCGATGACGGCGCCGCGTGTGTTCTTGAGCCCCGACGCCGACATAGCGTGGCCTGGTGTTGATGAAGTCGTGAGCATGTCGCCCGGGCGGATTGGGCGTGTGGTTGCTTCGCAACGGACCCAAACCCGACCAGTGAGCGCTACATTGTGGTCGCCATCGGCCATTGTTCCAGTCTGCCCAAGTGAGAGTCCAGGCCGAATACCGCCAGCGCCGCTGACGACTCCAACGACGGAAGCATCCACCGCCTTGTTGCTGACGATCAAACCACCGACCCGGTGTGGATCGATGCACAGCACGGTGCCAGGCACCGGATCAGCCCCGCGAACATTGAAACGTTCGCACAGGTCTGCGCCGCCCTTGACTTGGACTTCGTCGCAAATCACGCGACCCATGCCGTTGAAAGAAGTGTCCAGTTCAATGGCAGTTTCTCCGGCGGCGTTCCTGAGTTTGAGAGATCCATGCCGAACATTGTCGTTGGACTCCGTACCGAGATCTACCAGATTCGTGCCTGCGTTGTTCTTGAAGCGCAGTCCCCAGCCATCGTCACCCGTTGACCACTGTCCAAGTATGGCCTGTTGGTTGCCGTTATCGTTAGAGAATTGCAGGCTGGGAAGGGTGCTGCTTGAAATCTCAAGGGCGATCATTTCTGTGCCGCTCTTTGAGAGGACAATTTCGCGCGCGTCATCAGTTGCCAAGAACTCGAGGGCGGTCGATCCATCTGGTGGCTTCAAATACATCTGAGTGGCTGTATCCATGGCGGATTGCCAGAACACGCTATCGGCATTCATCGCAGAGAGTTGTATGAATCCGCCGCCGTATTGGCCAATTGCCACCTCCTGCGTTCCGCCAAATCCATCCAGGTAAATCCGCGCTCCGCCGAACAAACTATTAACGACCGACATGTCGATTTTTGCAGATGTGGAATCGCCACCAATGCGAAGTGCGTTGTCCCACCCATCAAGATGCAGGGCGGTCTGAGGATCGCTTGTCATGATGCCGACATTACCACTCGAGTAACCGATAGAAGTGCCGCTGAGTTCCCACATGGCATCGCCGGTGGGTTCTTCTGGTCCTTCTGGTCCAGGGTCACCTTGCGGGCCTGTCGCGCCCGTCGCACCAGTGGCGCCCGTCGCACCAGTGGCGCCCGCCGCACCAGTCTCGCCAGCCGGTCCATCTGGGCCCTCAGGCCCAATCGCGCCAGTCGCACCAGCAGCGCCCTGCTCACCAGGGTCGCCCTGGATGCCCTGTTCACCTTGGGCACCTTCTGGGCCCTCGTTTCCAGAGAGCGCGTAGAGCGCGAATGGGGCAGGGGTGAGTCGATGTCGTGGCAAGAATGTTGTGGCGTCAGCGGTGACTTCGAGGTATCGCTCTTGTCCACTACTGAAGTGCGTCAACGCAAACGGGATGTCAACTGCAAAGCGTCCATCTGAAACCGATGTGCCTGGCATATAGACCTCATCAAGCTGTGTCCCCCCAGTCGCCGCGTCCCACAACGCAAAGGTAAAGTCCTTGGTTCCGGTGTATGGACCGCTCGCATCGGCGAGTGTGCCCTCGTAGGTAATGCCGGGTGTGACCGGGGCCGCTGCGACCCAGGGCGTCAAGCATGCAGCTAGCATGAGGGGGGCAATTGTTATGAAACGCATATCAGTCTCTCCTTCTCTGCAAGGCTCATCTAAACACCGATGACCCACTCGTGCTCTTGATCAACATTCTCCGAATTGGCCCCGTCATCCCATCATCTTCGCAGTTGATCATGATGACAGTGCCGCCCCATCGCACATTGAGGTAGCCCTCATAGAGGGTGTCCCATGGATTTGACAACGAGCCGTTCTCAGATCCGGTCCAGTTCGTGTCGACGTATTGCGTCGTCGAAGATGCTGCGACGTAGTCGGAAATGGTGTCGGAAACTTCGTCAAACATCCTGCTGCAATCATGCGTCGCATCGCCAGTGTCGAGTCCATTGAACTCGATCGCGGGATTACTGAAGTAGGGAATTCTGGTGCCACCAAGCGCGTTGCGGCCCATGATGGTTCGTTCTCGTGCTCCGCTGCTATTGTTCCAATAGTGTCCGCAGCCATAGGCGGCGACCCAATCTGGAGTGCCGTCGCCATTGTTGTCGTCTGGGATCTGCAGATCGTCGTGGTAGGCACCCATATTGTGTCCGGCTTCATGCGGCATTGACCACGTCGGTGTGGCCATATTTTCCCAGTGGCATGTATGAAAACCAAGATACGCGTTAGAAGTGGATTCGGTGCTGGGGCGATACCCGAGCCCATAGGTAAGGCAGGTTCCGCAGCCGACCCCAGAATCTAGATCGTTGATCATGAAACTGACGATGTCTGCGCCAACTTGCTCCCGCACCGTGTGCACGCCGTCAATGATGTCGTCATCGGTGATTCGAATAGCAGCAAGATGATCGCTATGCGTTAGTCCCGTTTCGTCATAGTCAACTTCGTACATGCGGGCCATGCGCATCCGATGATCGATATCGCTGTCAGCGTAGATTGCATTGGCCGTGTCGATGGTGAGATGGCCAAGAAGTCTCGCGGCGCCACTACTTCCGATCGCGGCCCGGGCACCATCGGTGTAGACAATCATAATATCGATGAATGGGCTGCGGGTTCCGGCGTCATCGTCTCCATCGTGATCATGTCGATCACTGCCATCGCCGCCCCAGGTTGACGGGGTCGCTGGGCGATTGGTCGAGGGGACGACGACATTGTGAATCGTGTTGCCGCAGCGTGCGCCAGCTTGCTCGCGAACCGATTGCACCAGATGGAATCCCGCGGCGGATTCGCCGAGCATGCTGAACGAGCCTTCAGGCACTTGGCGAATTTGCACCATGTCAAGTCCGCGGATGATGTCGCCGATGAGAAGGCCTTCGCCGATTTCAAGAACAACCCGCGATCGTTCTGCGCCGCGGACACTTCCAATGAGGCCCACCTCGCCGCCGCTGTGTTGAATGTGGCGATGAATGTCAATTGTGATATGGCCCATCCCGGGTAAGTCCACTGAAAATTCGGCTGCCCGATCTTTCAGAAGAGCCGCCACGGTGGCTGGCGTAATTGAAACCACTTGGCGTTCAACCGCGACCGTGCTCGGCGCGATGCCGGTGGCCAACAACGCCGTTGCGGCCTGTTCGACCGAGAAGAGAGGCGTCGTGATCTTTCGTGGTGCAGGGTCAGGATCGGCCGAGACGATTTCGCTCATGGCTGCGGCGGCAATGAGGCATATCGCAGCTTTGGCGTGAATCAGTTTGGCGTATCGTATGGTCACAGGTTCTAGCGTACGAAGATGGCATCATGCGTCAAGAGAAATCAGATTCACCGGCTTGCATCTATTGTGGTGGTTTTATTGGCTCAGCCTCAGGATCCTCATCCTCGCCCCCAAGAAGGCCGATCCCGACTGAACAGGCGAACCCAACAAGCACAAGCGCGACCGAAGAGGCGACTTGTCCTGCTGAGGGAGCAAAGAGTTCTGTTCGCCAGTGTTCTGGCTTGACCTGATCGCCGCTGAGCATGTCTGCCGTGACGGCCCGCCCGCGAATGACCTCACCAAGGATTGGTTCTTGGGGGGCAATGAATGGCCAGAGCCCAAGTACAGCGCCGATCAAGAGGCCCATGAGCACGCCAAGTGTGACTTTCTTGGCATGCTCGAGAAGCCACTTCACGGCATTGGAAACGCCGACGACGCCCACAACCGCGCCAATGCCGACGGGAATAATGACTGAAAGAGGCTCGCTGAGATCGCTGCCTGATTGAACTGCTTCCGTGGCGTCTTCAACAGCACCGAGTACGACAAGGTATTGCCCGAGAATCAACAGGACATAACTTCCAGAAAGGCCAGGGAGAACCATGGCTGATCCTGCGGCAACTCCTGCGATCAAATGCATCCACCAATTTCCGGCGTCTGCCGAGGCGGCAGCATCTCCGACGCCAGACCACTGCAGCAATGCGAGAAAGATCATGAACAAGATGCCGCCTATGAATCCGGCAATTGCCGAAGGCGTAAGTGGTCGAAGCAGTCCCCACAACAACGGCACTCCGCCAAGCGTGAGTCCAAGAAACAGGCTGTACATGACCCATCGGTGTTCGTGGACGAGGTCGCGAATAAAACCAGCTCCGAGCACAATCGCACCACCAGCGCCAGCCACAATAATGACCAATGTGAGTATCGATTCCACCGACCACCGGAACGTCGTGACGCGAGCAACGGCATCAACAAATCGTCGATACACACCAGCGGCAAGCAGCATGGTGCCACCGCTAATGCCTGGCACAAGGTTCGCAAGCCCCATCAACACGCCTCCGCATGCATAGCGAACAAGCAGCAGTGGATTCGTCATTCGTGGTCCGTTGTCATTCATTGCGGGGATGGTAGGAGAAGGGCTCAGTCGCCACACCGGTCGATGGCCCAGTGCAGTTGACCCGCGTCCGGTGTGGGCTCTTGGCCCCCTCGGCGAAGCCGCTTCCTACCCCCCAATCGCCGACATGCCTCGATCGGGCTGCTTGAAGTCGTCGCGTCCAATGCCATGGCCGGCTTGTTTGGTCCAGACGGAATCGACGAGGAACCGCACGATGTCATCATGCGAACCGCCGCTTCGTAACAGTGGGCGGATGTCCCATTCGGTGTTGCTAAACAGGCAGGGCCTCACAGCGCCCTCTGCTGTGACGCGGAGCCGGTTACAGGCGCCGCAGAACGGTCTGGTGACGGATGCAATCACGCCGATTCGACCTGGAGCACCATCCTTGAAGTGGTAGTCCCGCGACGTACTGTGTAGATTCTGAGAATCGCGTTGTTCAAGCCCATGCCGCTGTTCGATGGACTCGATGATTTCTGACTCTGACACGACCCTCCCGGGGTTCCATGATCGTCCTGAGTCGAGTGGCATGAACTCAATAAAACGAATATCGAGATCTCGTTCGCGTGCAAGGTCTGCAAAGTCGGCGAATTCATCCTCGTTCAAACCTCGCATGGCAACGACGTTAATCTTGGATCGCGCGAGCCCTGAGTCAGCAGCAATGTCGATTGAGCGCAAGACATCTGACACACGCGTCTTCGATCGCGTGATGGAGGTCATTCGATCCTCACGCAGCGTGTCGAGACTGAACGTAAGGCGTGTCAAACCGGCGGCCTTCCACCTCGCGGCCCGTGTGGGGTCGAGAAGAGATCCGTTGGTGGTCATCGCGATGTCGTCGAGGTTTCGTCGCCCGAGTTCGCTGATGATGGTGTCGAGCACTGGATACAACGTGGGCTCTCCGCCGGTGAGCCGGACCTTTCGTACACCAAGCGTGATGGCTGCATCGACGATCATTATGTACTCGCTTGCTGAGAGCAATGCTCGCTTGGGCAAGAACCGATCAGTTGGCTCCATGCAGTAGATGCAGCGAAAGTTACATCGATCGGTGATGCTCATTCTGAGGTCGTGGATTGTTCGGCCGTGCGCATCATGGAGCGCCCCATGTTGGTGCTCAGCTTCTGGTGCTGGCGGTGGGGCGGTTGGCTGGTCGAGTTGAGGTAGTGGCTGGTCCATGGAAATCGCCGATGATAGTCGGACCGAGCTATTATCTCTGTTGATGAATTCAATCAACATTATTTCAATCTTTTCGATCGTGTGTGTTTGGCTCGGCGGGTGTGATGGGGCTGGACCGCGCCGTTACTCGGCTCATTCTGTCACAGGGGCGCCAATAATAGATGGCCGGCTCGGCGATCAAGCATGGATGGATGCTCCGTGGACCGCGGACTTCATCGACATTGAAGGTCCAGCCAAGCCCCGGCCCGCCTTTCGTACTCGGGCCAAAATGTGCTGGGATGACACCCACCTCTATGTTGCGGCCGACATGGAAGAGCCGCACCTATGGGGAATCTTGACCGATCGCGATGCCATCATCTACCGAGACAATGACTTTGAGATTTTCATCGATCCCGATGGTGACCGGTTGCACTACAACGAGTACGAGATCAATGTGCTCGGCACTGAAATGGACCTCCGGATGGATCGGCCCTATCGAGACGGCGGGAATTACGATCTTCGGTGGGATTTTGCGGGTGTACGTTCTGCGGTGTCAGTAGGTGGAACCATCAACGATCCATCAGATCGGGACATCGGTTGGACCGTTGAGATTGCTATTCCGTGGTCATCAATGGCCGACACAGCGGGCACGGCGTGCCCTCCGAACCCCGGCGACTCGTGGCGTATCAATTTCTCGCGCGTTCAGTGGCCACTCCAGATTGCGAACGGCATGTATGTCAAGCCAGAGGGGGCCACGGAGGACAACTGGGTGTGGTCACCTCAAGACGCTATTGATATGCATCGGCCGGAGTATTGGGGATTCGTTCGGTTCGAGTAGGGGTATGCACTTTGTGCAGCGTGCTGCGTTTTGGCAGTAGTTGTAGAAAAGACTCCAAGACACCGTATGGTTCGCCTCGCTGCAGTGGTTGCGGCTGGAGGACACGTACCCATGAGTTTCATTTTGAGTGCCGCCCTATTGGTGGCTGTTGTTGTAGTGCGCCCGGATGCGGCCGCGATTGTCCGGGTTCCTGAAGACTTTCGGTCTGTGCAAGCTGCGGTTGATGCAGCGCCAGACGGAGGTGTGGTGATTTTGGCAAAGGGCGTTCACTTGGGACCGGTCAACATGCGGGGGAAATCGGTCACGCTCAAAGGAGAGTGGGGGGCTGAATTTACATCACTTCTTGGTGGCGACGGCGTCATTCAGTGCATGAGCGGCGAGGGGCCATCTACTGTCATAGAAGGTTTGTCGATCGTTGGTGGCGAAGGATGGCTCGGTGAAGATGGACTGCGGCGTGGTGGCGGCGTGTACATCGACGGGGCGAGCC
>JABJQE010000049.1 GCA_018663565.1 Phycisphaerae bacterium | reverse complement strand
TCAACAATCAATTCGGCAATGCCCGTGCCCGCAGACCCGGCACCGAGGAACAGAATGCGTTGGTCTTCAATTTTCTCATTCTTCGCTCGGCACGCTGCATGAATGCCAGCAAGTGCAACCCCGGCAGTCCCTTGAATATCGTCATTGAAACAACACACTTCATCACGGTATTTCTGCAACAGCGGACTCGCATGGTTCATGCTGAAGTCTTCAAATTGAATACAGCACTTCGGGAAGAGGTCCTGCACAGCCTGCACAAACTCATCTACAAACTCGTAGTACACATCGTCATCTACACGGGTCTGCCGAAGTCCGGCATACAGCGGATCCTTCAAGAACTCCTCGTTGTCAGTGCCAACATCGAGGCAAATTGGCAGCGTCGACTGTGGCGGCACGCCCGCGCACGCCGTGTACAAGGCAAGCTTGCCGATTGGAATACCCATGCCGCTTGCGCCAAGGTCCCCAAGGCCAAGTATTCGTGAACCATCGGTCACCACAATGAACCGGATATCTTGATGAAACCAATTCCTGAGCCACTTCTTGATATGACCCTTGGCAGTCACTGGCAGGTAGACCCCGTGCGCCTTCCGTAGAATATGGCCAAATTTCTCGCAGGCCTCCCCCACCGTTGGTGTGTACACAATTGGCAAGTACTGCTCAGGATCACTGCACAGCACGTGATAGAACAGGGTGCGATTCCGATCCTGCAATCCGCTCAATAAGATGTACCGCTCAAGATCGGTAGGTTCGGCCACAAGTTGTGCCTTCTGCCGCTGTGACTGACCCTCGAGCGTGTCGACTAGCGGCGGCAGAAGTCCCTCAAGATTCAGAGCGCGTCGCTCCTCGTGGGTAAAGGCAGTGCCCTTATTTCGAAATGGATCGTGAATCAACTCGTGGGCGGCGCGATTATGCATTTGTGATCATCCTTCCAAGGGTCAGGATATCAACCATACCGATCGACACGACAAATGCCAGCGAGCCTCTTCTTTGGAATTGGCCCCTCGGACGATACAACAATGCCAACGACTAGGGTCGTCCCCCGCTACCCAATCAGATCATCGTCGGTGTTGGGTCTACGAAGGCTCCGATCACTCGCCATCATGTTCATCAGACACCGCGGCTCGAATACGCTCGATTTCATCCCAGTGCTCAAGGAAGATGTTGACGATCTCTGGGTCAAAATGAGTCCCACGCCCCTCAGTAATAATGGACTCAATCTTCTCTCGCGGCCACGCGTCTTTGTACGCACGCTTTGAACTGAGCGCATCGTGCACATCAGCAATCGCTACAAGCCGCGCGGCTATTGGGATTTCGGATCCACAGAGCGGCCGACTACTCCCATCAATCGGGACCACTGGATAACCACTGCCATCCCAACGCTGATGGTGATGCAAGGCCACATCGCGGGCAAGAATATCTGCCGCTGCTTCGGCATCATCAAAGAGCGTTGCCCCTTTGAGCGTGTGCAATTCCATTGCGGCGCGTTCAACGTCATCAAGTCGACCAGGCTTCTTCAGGACGGCATCATCGATCGCCACCTTGCCCACATCATGGAGCATTGCTGCAATCCTGAGATCATCCACCATTGCATCCCGCCAGGTCGCATCTGCTCCAGTCCGGTCAGCCCATTTCTCAAAGAGCAGCACACTCACTGCGGCCACTCGATTGACATGAGTGCCAGTTTCGGATGGATCTCGAAGCTCAGCCATCTTCACCATACGAAGCAACATGGCCCGTTCCATGCGAGCCCGTTCAATAGCAGTTGTTGCAATGCGGCCAAGATCCTTGATGAATGACTCGTCTTCCTGAGTAAACACAGCGGAAGTTGCGCCGCCACGACGCGTTGGATTGATCAATTGAAGGACGCCAGCGACATCGCCATTGGCAGCGATCAACGGGCCAGCCAGCATAGACCGGGTACGGTATTGCAAGGCTTCATCAACCCCGCAATCGAAAGTGACTTCCGAGCCGGCATCGAGACAATGCACATCATCAATGCGAAGCATCTGGCCAGAGACGGCAACATGGCCAGCAATCGACCCGCTCCGATCAAGCTGAATATGCGTCGACACGAGCGACGCAATGTCCTCTGGTTTCATCCGCTTCATCAGCACATCGTTTTCAAGATGAGCAATGCGCAGTCCACCTCGCGCGTGCAAGTACACCGTCCCGCCTTCAGCACTCGTGGCCCTGATTGCTTCGCGGAGCAGTCGCCCAAGTAGCACATCAAGATCACGCGTGCCGCGTAGTATCTGGTCAAGTTGATCGAGGTCGTATCGGCTCATTTATACAACCGTGCATCCGGTTCATGTGCTCGGCGAAGTACCGTCTCATCACCATCCCACACGACGGTTGTGTCCTTGCCGTAATACCACATGAACCGCAGTCTATCCCAACCGACATCACCATTTGAGTGAAACACAGTGATATACCTGCCAGGGAAGTCTGGATCGTGCATTGTGTGGAGAACAGATTGTCCTTCTCCATCCCAACGCTGCCCGGAAACCGTAAATGATCCGTCATCAACAATAATTGTGTCACCTGCACGAGCGATCCGTTCTCTATGACTTGCAATCGATTGAGCACCGACGAGCAAGACGCTTGGACCAGATTCAACATCCGCCATCCATGCTGTTACATCTTCAGCTGCGGGCATACCCTCATCGACTTGAATGGTCGTGCCAGATCCGAGGGTTCCAGCGATGGTTGGGCTCGTTTGATTGTGTGGAAGTAGACGATAGTGACGACACGCCGGGTCCACATTGATCCACTTACCATTCACATCACGGACCACTTCGAGCTTCTGCACTGCGGTCGTTGTCATATCAGTGGAAGTCATTGGAGCGTAATGGTTCCGTACCCACGCCTCGAAGAACGGATCAAGCCAGCCTTCGGGACGAGACGCAAATGCGCCCTCTGCCGCTTGCTGAATCTCATCCCACCCAATCCGCTCACCAGCATATCGATGAGCAAGTCGACGCAAAACTGGCCAAATTGCGCTGTCAGCATGTGACTCGGGCACTTCGCCTTCATTGAGCACATCCTCGAGCATCATGAAGACAAAGGCGCCTTTGTCATATCCAACAAAGCGATCTGGACCGCCACCGCTCGGGTTGGCAGATCCGAATTCACCAAGTGGACCATCATCGAGACTCGGATCAAGCGATACTTTATTGAGCAGCCCCCTCCGATAGGTTCGGGCAGCATCCGCTCCGTCTTCGAGTGCTCGACGACCATAATTCGTGCAGTAACTCGTCAGTGCTTCGCACCAGTTGCCATCATTTGGATCGACATACACGCCGTTCCCCCACCACGCGTGCAACATCTCGTGGTCAAGATAGCCAGGCTTAAGTGAACGCGGCGCCATGCCGACAACACGAGGTCCAAGCACGGTGAATCCGGGGAACGCGAAGCCAGACGAGAAAAAGTTCTCAATGATGGCGAACCGTTCGTATGGATACGCTCCGACGAGCGGTGTATAGAGTTGGAGATAGTCCTCCGCTGCGTCGAGGTAGTACGGCGACTTGTCCGCATGTTCCACCGGGAGATGTACGGTCACATCGACCGGGCCGTATTCCGTCTCAATAGTTCGGCCGGTGACCCCGTGTCGATTTCCGACAACCGCCACCCCGTCCACTGGCCGCGGCGTATACCACGACCAACATGGCACTGTGATTGAGTCCTTGCACTTCGGGTTCCCCGAAGCGACCAATGTCCATCCTTCTATGGGCGTGATGTTGATCGACATGTCACGAAGCATTGGTATGCCAGCCTGATCAACCGGCTGTGGATACCAATTACTTCCATCCGAAAGGAAGACTCCCTCTTCGCCAACATGAGCATTGACTGAGAAATTGTGAATCTGCCCAACCTTCTCGCCGGACTCGATGTCATCACGAAAGATACCCGACCAATACATTGCAACAGAAGCATCTTCTGGCAATCCAACAAGGCGAGTGGAGTCCGGGAGATTTCGCTCGGCGCCGTTCACAACCACCCGGTGAATCCGAGCGGATGGATTCAGTTCGTAGGCCAAATCGCCACCGCCAACGATCTGCATCGAGGTGGCCCCCTCAACCATTCCGGTTGCCGGATTCAAAACAACATCAAGTTGCTGGCTAGTCACGATTGGACCAACAGCAAGCGAAAGAGAGACGATCGTGCCAAGCATCACGCAAACTCCTCTATGAGAAGGAGAAGTTTACCCGGGGTGCCTCAGTTGGCCACCACTTCAGGCGAGGTATCAACTGGAAGCACGGTGCAACCCACGAGAGGACTGAAAAACGCCTGGAAGAATCGAAGTCTCACCGGCTCGTATGTCATACGCAATCCGGTCACCGCGCGGCGGTGCTCCCACACGGCCAACACCGACTCGGCCGTGACGTCCATATGGGCCTGGGTATACACGCGTCGAGGAATGGTCAGACGAACAAGTTCCAGCTTTGGAAATATGTTGTGACCCTCTGCGTCTCGGCCAGCCGACACGGCACCACGCTCCATTGTGCGAAGTCCGCAATCAAGGTACAAGGCCGCGGCGAGCGTTTGGGCCGGAAACTCGTCGCGTGGAAGATGGTCCAAAAATGCGGCAGCGTCAAGATAAACACCGTGGCCGCCAATCGGCTGCACGATTGGAATTCCAGCGTCCATCAGCTTCTCGCCGAGGTACTGCACTTGCCCGACACGAGATCGGATGTGGTCCTCTTCAATTGACTCGTGCATACCAACGGCCATTGCGGCCATGTCACGACCGGCCATTCCACCATAGGTATGGAGACCTTCGTGGCACACGAGTAGATTGCGGGCTTCCTCTGCGAGTTTGATGTCATTGACCGCAAGAAATCCACCGGTGTTTACGAGACTATCCTTCTTGCCAGACATTGTGCAGCCATCGGTCAGATTGCATATATCACGGACGATTTCGACAACCGATCGATCGTTCCATCCCGCTTCACGCTGCTTGATGAACCACGCGTTCTCAACACATCGCGTGGCATCAAGGAATACGGGAATGTCATGTTGGTGGCACAGTTCACACGTCGCCTTGATGTTCTCCATACTGCAAGGTTGCCCGCCAGCCATATTGACATTGGTCTCGAGTGACAGGTAGGCAATCTTGTCTGTGCCCTGCTCATCGATCAAGTGTTGCAACTTCTTTAAGCACACGTTGCCTTTGAACGGGAAAGTACTTGTTGGGTTATGAGCCTCATCAATAATCACATCGACAAACTGGCCACCGGCGAGTTCTTGGTGGTACCGCGTCGTTGTGAAATACATATTGCCTGGCACAAACTGACCGGGCTTGATCATCAACTGACTCAACAAGAATTCAGCGCCCCGCCCCTGATGTGTCGGAATGAACTCAGCGAAGCCATACACATCGCTCATCGCTTGCTCGAGGTCGTAGTAATTGCGAGACCCGGCATAGGACTCGTCGCCAAGCATGAGAGCCGACCATTGCCGGTCGCTCATCGCACTCGTGCCCGAGTCAGTCAACAGATCGATATAAACGTCCTCGCTGCGAAGCAGGAATGTGTTGTAGCCAGCCTCGGCGAGGGCTCGCTCGCGCTCAGCCCGCGACGTCATGCGGAGCGGCTCCACCATCTTGATCTTCCATGGCTCTGCCCACGATCGCTTCTTCATGACCAACTCCTCTTGCCCCGGGATGCGGCGAGAAAACAAGATAAGTTGGTCAATATATCATAATTAGTTGATTCACGGCAGGTCTAGCCGCGACTTCTTGCCTAGTAAAGGCCTCCTACACGGGCTCAGCAGGACAAGCGGCAAATAGGCCCTGCTCAAGCGGCTCGAGCCGAGCAGTGAAGTGCCGAAGGACTGGTGGCGAGTCGAGCATGGACATCCCACGCAGCATTTCGCGTCGTTCAAACACCCGCAACAATACTTCGGCTACATAGTCGACATGACTCTGCGTATACACACGCCGTGGGAAGGCAAGACGCACGAGTTCACGCGGGGCCGCTTGTTCAGTGCCATCAGGCTGCTGGCCAAACATCACTGAGCCGATCTCACAAGCACGAATACCGCCTTCAAGATAGATCGCAACGGAAAGCGCCCAGCCCGGGTACTCGTTCCACGGAATATGCGGCAACATGGCGCCTGCATCGAGATACAAAGCGTGACCTCCAGGCGGCGTGATCATCGGAACGCCGGCGGCAATCAAGCGATCGCCAAGGTAGGCAATACTTCGAATGCGGTATCGGAGGTAATCCTCTTCCAATGCCTCATACAACCCGACGGCAACGGCCTCGAGGTCGTACCCGGCAAGGCCGCCATACGTTGGAAACCCCTCGGTCAAGATGAGCATTGTGCGGCACTTCACAACGACATCCATATCGTTCAAGGCAAGAAAGCCACCGATGTTGGACATGCCGTCCTTCTTTGCGCTCATCGTCGCGCCATCAACGAGCGAGAACATCTCCCTTGCAATTTCAATAGGCGACCGGTCGCCCTGCCCCTCTTCCCGCATTCGAATAAACCACGCGTTCTCTGCGAATCGGCAGGCATCAAGGAACAGCGGCACGTTGTGACGATCGCAAATCTCTCTCGCAGCGCGAATATTGGCGAGGCTCACGGGCTGACCACCGCCCGAGTTGTTGGTGACCGTAATCATGACCAAGGGCACACGGCCTGGGTTCGCGGTCAACTCTTGATCCAGTCGCTCAAGATCTATATTGCCCTTGAACGGAAAGTCATCTGATTCCATGCTCTCTCGGCACGGAAGATCCCGCGCAATTCCTTCGCGGTACTCGACATTCGCCCGCGTCGTATCAAAGTGCGTGTTATTGAGCACGATGTCACCCGGGTTCACCATGGCCCGAAACAAAATTCGCTCCGCAGCTCGTCCCTGATGCGTTGGAATGACATGATCAAGCCCAGTAATGTCTTTGATCGCCGCCTCAAACCGATAGAACGAATCTGCGCCAGCGTACGTTTCGTCGCCTTGCATCATCATCCCCCACTGCTTGGCCGACAAGGCGCCAGTGCCAGAATCGGTCAACAGGTCAATGAGCACATCCTCGCCCTTGACCGAGAAGAGATTCCAGCCGGCCTCTTGCATCGCCGCTTCACGCCGCGCACGGGTCGTCCGCCGGAGTGGCTCGACGGTCTTGATGCGAAATGGTTCAATGATGGTTTCGAACGGCTGCTCTGAGGTCATTGTGGTATCTCCTCTTTGGCGTGAGCCAAGCGAGGCATGATATCCACTCAGCCGATCAGCCTGCTCGGCCACCGATCGTCACCGTAGCCACACCTGAATCGGCGCGGCATAGTGGAAGATCATCAGCATTCTCAACAAGCTGGCGAAGCGTCAAGGCCGCAAGGGACGACTCAAGGCTCGCAATGGCAGAATCAATCTGCGAATGCAGCGGGCACAGCTGGGCAGAATGCTCGCTGCGGCCAAGCGGGCACTCCATGATTCGCTCAAGTGGGTCAATAACATTGACCACATCAAGCAGGGTCGTGGCCGTTGAATCGCACCCTATGACAAAGCCGCCATACCTGCCGCGTTGCCCCTTGACCATGCCAGCTCGACGCAACTGATTGAGCACCTTGGACGCATACTGCTGAGGAATCCGCCCAGCCTTCGCAAGCATTGCGCAGGTCGTGGGATTCCCTTCAGACTCTGTCAGCAGAATCATCATTCGGAGCGCGTATTCTGAGGTCGTGGAAAGCATGGGTGAGGTTCCTAACGCTCCAGGTTGTCTGAACTGGAGGTCTAGGTCAAGTATACAGGCACCAGCCGAATCACTCCCAGATCGCCTGCGGCTGGCCATGCTGAGGGCGATGAATCTGCACGCAGGCACCTGCAGGCAAGTCTTTGAACACAGAAACCTCGCCATCGGGCCAGGTCACTTCAATGTTCGCCGCCGCCGAATCGGCGATGCCGAAATGCAGGTCCAGCATATCCTGAGAGAGATAGGCCGCCTGCCCACCAACTTGCCGCATCTGCGTGGACTCGCCAGTTAGAACCCTAACCATCGCGCCGAGCGCACGCGTATTGGGGCGATCCTGGCGAAGGCGAACAACAATCTGGCCACCCACACATGCCGACACATTCCTGAGGAGCCGCAGCGGCCCACCGAGTTCCATCACTACAAGATCAACAAGCCCGTCCCCGTCATAATCAGCAGACGCTCCACCACGACCAACGAGCGGGCGAGCGAGCGACTCCCCCGCTGCTGCGCCGAGATCATAGAACCCCTCGCCGGGCACTTGCCGAAAGAGTTGAAGCAACTGCGGACGAAGCCGCGCTGCATCATCCTCATCCTCAAGTGTGTGCCCGTTCACCACCCAAAGATCGTCAAGGCCATCATTGTCAAAGTCACTGAACCCTGTTGACCACCCG
>JABJQE010000048.1 GCA_018663565.1 Phycisphaerae bacterium | reverse complement strand
GCGGATGAAGCCGTCGATGAAGATGAACCGGTTGTGTTGGAATTCACCAATCTTGATACGGCGTGGAAACGCGTTCGGCGCGTCACGACGCACGAGGGCGGCGAAGACGATTTGTATATGACGCCAGGCGGCGACGCCATTGTCTTTAGTGGCACGATCGATGGCGAAAAGGGTCTTTGGAAGATTGACCATCGCGGCAAGGAGCAGAAGAAACTCACTTCGGGCAGTGTGTCGAATGTGATTGGTGACCTTAGCGGCAAAGAAGTCACGTTCGTGTCGGCCGGCACCGCCAAGCATGTCGCCACAAGCGGCGGCAAGGCCGAGGCCTGGCCCATTGACGCCGACGCCCACATCGATGTCGCCTCGGAGCAGCGACAGAAGTTCGAGGAAGCGGCCCGGACCTTCGGCGCCACGTTCTACCACCCCACCATCAAGGGACTTGATTGGGACGCGGTGTCGGCCCGGTACGCCGATCTTGCGTCGCAGACCCGCACCACGCAGGCCTTCAACCGCGTGGTGGACCAGCTGTTTGGTGAAGTGAATGGGTCACACACTGGTATTTATGGCGGCTTCAATCACAGCGGCCCCCGCAGCGGCATGGGGTATCTCGGTGTTGAGACCACCCCGACCGACACCGGCTATGAAGTGACGGCGATACTTGCAGACAGCCCCGCCGACAAGACGGAGGGCGGGCTTGAAGTTGGCGATGTCGTCATCGCAGTAGATGGAAACGCCCTCGCGCGGGACGGTGTCGTACGAGATTTGCGGTCCGCCATGGGCCTGACCTATGGCCGCGAGATACTGATTGACATTGAACGCGGCGGAGAGGAAGCAGTCGTTCTGATTGAGCCAATGTCATACGGGCAGCGGCAGTCACTCGCTCGCGAGGCGGACCTCGCCGAGCGGCGAGAGAGCGTCGACACACTCAGCAACGGACGACTGGGCTACCTGCACATCAAGGGCATGAACATGCCAAGTGTGCATGAGTTTGAGCAAGACCTGTATGCCGCGGCCCATGGCAAGGATGGGTTGATTATCGACGTGCGAGACAATGGTGGCGGGTTCACGACCGACATTCTCTTGAGCAGCCTGACGGCACCCGCGCACGCATTCACCGTTCCTCGTGGCGCAGATGTGTCCGAGGTCCGGCCCGACACGTACCCCCGCGATCGACGTCTCATCTACGGATACAGCAGGCCAATTGTCGTGCTGTGCAATGAGAACTCGTTCAGCAATGCCGAGATCTTCAGCCATGCCATCAAGACAATTGGCCGGGGGCAACTCGTTGGCGAAGAGACATTTGGTGGCGTCATTTCCACCGGCAGCTTCACTTTGATCGACGGCACTCGGGTCCGCCAGCCATTCCGTGGGTGGTACCTGCCAGACGGCACGGACATGGAAAGTCGCGGCGCGATTCCTGATGTGCGGGTAGAGCGTCTCCCAGGTGATGAGGTCGCCGGCCGCGACGCCCAGCTTGAAACCGCCGTAGGCACCTTGCTCAAACAACTTCCGACGACTCCACCGAGCGTACACCCAAGGCCCGCTTCATGACCGCTGTCATCGTAACCGTCGGCATGCTTGCAGTTGGCCTCTTGGTCTGGCGAACGCTTGGCGATATGGAGTGAGCGACCCCCGAGGAGGTCGGCTCCGCCACGGGACCCGACCCTTAATAGGGGCTGATCGCTTTGCCCTGCTCAGGGTGGTCCTCGGATTCGTGTCTACCTCCTCAATTCGCTAGGCTCCGCACATGACGACGGCGACTGCATCGGAATCCACCGCACCTCTGCTCTTTACGGATAACTTCGCAAGCGACCAAGTGCGCTTCGGAGTTGATTGGCTCCAGACCCTTGCAGGAAGTTGGGGGCTGAGCGAAGCCCTCGCAGAAATCGTCGCAACTGCGATCGGTGTCGGCATCGTGATCGTCATTTGTGTTCTTGCCAATCTTGCTGGAAAACTCTTCATCTGCGCGATTGTGAACCGGTGGCTACAACGACGACAATCTGAGTTGAGCAAAGCCCTTGCGACATACAAAGTGTTCGGACGGCTCTCGCAGCTGGTCCCAGTGGCCCTCCTCGCCATTGCCATGCCCGCATTTGCCCAGTACGGAGTTGACTGGTGGCTCAGGCCACTCCTTGAGGTGTACATCACCTTTGTGATCTTGCTCATGGCATTTGGGCTGCTTGAAGTGGCCGAAGTCGTTGCCATTGAACGGGGCCTGAAAGACCGTATTCCTATTACCGGTATTTCACAAGCCATCAAGGTCATCCTGACGTTCTTTGCCGCCATGCTCGCGCTGAGCGTCTTGGTTGCAGAGTCCCCGCTCATGCTCTTGTCGGGCCTAGGCGCAGTCGCTGCTGTGTTGATGTTGATCTTCAAGGACCCCATTCTTGGGCTCGTCGCAGGTATTCAGGTCACCGCCAACAATATGGTCAAGGTTGGCGACTGGATTCAAATGGACAGCAACGGCGTTGATGGCACGGTCGAAGAAATTACGATGACCACGATTCGAGTCATGGGCTTTGACCGAACCGTTTCATTAGTGCCAGCCTACGACCTGATCTCGAAGCCCTTCATCAACTGGGAGGCCATGACCGACTCGGGCGGGCGACGCATCAAGCGGTCAATCAATATCGATCTTGGGACCATTCGGTATGTCAGCCGTGACGACCTCGTGCGGTTCCGCAAATTTGCCGTGTTGAGCACCTATCTCGACGAACGCATTGCCGAGATCGACACATGGAACACGCAGCGCGCAGTCGACACCAGCGAGACGATCAATGGCAGGCAGTTGACCAATGTCGGCATATTTCGTGCCTATGTCGAGGCTTATCTACGACAGCACTCCAAGGTGCACCAAGAGGGATTCACATTCCTCGTTCGCCATCTACAGCCCACGCAAGACGGACTGCCAATCCAGATCTACTGCTTTGCCAACGACAATCGCTGGCCCCAGTATGAAGCCATTCAGGCTGACATTTTCGACCACATGCTCGCCGCTGTACCTGAGTTTGATCTTGCCGTCTTCCAGTCGCCAAGTGGACGCAATTTTCAAAAGCTCATTGACAACCAATGACCGGAGCCAGGTGGTATGCTTCGCCCCCTTATGAGCACCCCAATATTCGGTGATTGCCAACTCAACGTGGTCAAGCCCAAAGAACCCGTGGTTGGCCGCATTGTTGAATCCACGTCGTGTCTGAAGGGGCGATCCGGCTCATTTGTGCGGCATGTCTCGGTTGATGTCTCAGGGACTCCCCTCGAGGGCACTTTCAGAGCCGGCCAGTCCTTTGGCGTGATTCCACCAGGGCTCACTGAGAAAGGCAAGCCACAGCCAGTTCGTTTGTATTCCATTTCTGCGCCAACCCGGGGCGAGGACGGACAGGGCGCCGTGCTTTCAACCACATGCAAACGTCTCATTGACGAGTACTGGGAAGAAGGCTCTGACAAACACCATTTGTTTGTCGGCCACTGCAGCAATTACTTGTGCGATCTTCAAGTAGGTGATGAAGTGCTCGTGTCTGGCCCGGCGGGGAAACGATTCCTCTTGCCTCAAGACCCCTCACTTCATGACTACGTCTTCGTCGCAACTGGAACGGGCATTGCCCCCTTCCGTGGCATGGTCAAGGAGTTGCTCGAAGACCCGAATGGTGCATGCGCAAGTGAAATACATCTCGTTGTAGGGGTTCCATATGGGACGGACCTTATGTACGACGCGGACTTCACCGCGCTCGCTGAACAGCACGAGAACTTCCACTACCACACTGTGATCAGCCGGCCAGAGGTTGGACCACGGATGTACGTAGACCAATACATCGTTGAGACCACGGACCCATTTCACCGCGTACTCGAAAATGACCGTAATCTGCTGTACATCTGCGGCATTGAAGGCATGCAAGTAGGCATTTATCGCTTGCTTGAAACACTTGGCGTCGCAAGCGAATACCTCAAATTACCAGAAGAACCCCTCAGCCTCGCCCAAGCCGACAAGGCCATGATCAAACGGATCAAGCCGACCGATCGATGCCTGGTTGAGGTGTACTAGCGGCGGCTTGATCGCGAGCGGGGACCGGCCCCAAGGACCAGGCCCCCGCGGCAAGGTCGCCGCTAATCAAATGCTGCCGTAATCGATGGCGTGAGTGGATCGTCCAAACGCAGACTTGTCACAATGCGGAAGTTGGACTGCGTACGGTGACGTTCGGCAAAGAAGAAATCAAGCGTGTAATCCTCTCCATCGACGAGGCCGAGGCGATCGACGTCAACGAATTGCTCAGTAGCGCTGTGAATGCCACCAAGATCAATGACAAGTTGGCCATCGATGAACACCCACACATCATCATCGCCAACAAAGCGGAAGAACTGACCTTCGCCCTCTTCATAGGTGAACTCGGTGTGCAGTTCAAACGTGAAGTGGAAGTTCCGGTTGGGACTGCCGCCAGGGTTTCCAAAGAGCTGATTCTCAATGGGGAAGAACCCGCCGAGAGCCTGATACTCCGGATCAACCGTGTCATCAAACACATATGTTCCGTCTGGCTGGAGATTGAAGGTCAATTCGAGCGTTTGGGACAAATTCCACTCTGGACGATCTCGGTACCACCGCTTGAATGTCCGGCGGTTCTTGATGCCGCCTTTATCGCTCACGCCGCGACTCTCCGCCAAGTCACCAAGGCCAGCGTCCACAAGCGCCCAGCAAATCGGACGATTGTCGCTGTCTAGGGCCTGTGAACTCATTTTCCACCCATCCCCGGTGAAGACGGGCTTTCCATTGTCATCAAGTTGAAGGGCCACATTCCCGCAGTAATGGCCAAAGCCAGCATCTGGCTGCACCTCAAAATCGGGGTGCGCCCGCTGCGGGGACGGTGGGTTGGCCGTCCGCTCATGAAAGTCGCGAACGACCCCCGTGAGCTGAATGGTGCCCGGAGGATCCGCCGCGGCGAGTCCGGCTACTAGCACTACGGCTCCCAGAACGCTCACGCCTGCGAGTCCGACATTGATGGGTTGATTGAGACATGTCATGATGGTTCCTCCACACTTGGGGTCATACTGAACGTAGGATTCCACTTCAATCCCACCAAGTGCCGATCTATGAATCGTGGCCTAATCGTCTGCCACATATATGGTTTGGCACAATGAAGGAGATAATGCGGCATGGATGCATTGCGGATTCAAGGAGGCGCCCGCCTCAGCGGAACACTCGCTGTAGACGGCTCGAAGAACGCCTCACTGCCTGCGATGGCCGCGGCCATCCTCTCAACCGACACAGTCCAACTTCGCGACGTGCCCCCCCTCTCCGACATCAACAATATGGTCCGCCTGCTCGGCGAAATTGGCTGCGAGGTTGTGCATGACGACCGTACGATGACCATCAGGACCGTTGATCCAACAGCAAACCACGCTCGATATGACATCGTCCGCACGATGCGGGCGAGCATCTGCGTACTTGGACCACTCCTTGCCGCTCGTGGCGAAGCTCGCGTTTCGATGCCCGGCGGATGCGCTATCGGCGACCGACCAGTTGATTTGCACCTGCGGGGGCTTGAGGCACTCGGCGCGACCATTACGCTCGATGGGGGCGACATCATCGCCCGAGCAGACAAACTCAAGGGCGCCACGATTTTCCTCGGCGGCCCGTTTGGGTCGACCGTTCTTGGTACTGCCAATGTGATGTCGGCCGCCGTACTCGCAGAAGGAACCACAATCATCGAAAGCGCCGCATGCGAACCCGAGATTACCGGTCTCGCGAACATGCTCAACGCGATGGGCGCTGATGTCAGTGGCGCAGGCACCCCACGCATTGAGATTCACGGTGTCGAGTCGCTCGGCAATGTGGACTACCAAGTGATCCCGGACCGCATTGTGGCCGGCACCATCGCCATGGCCGTGGCGATCACCAATGGCGACGCAACGCTTACGAACTTCCCATATGACAATCTTCTTGCAGTGCTCGACCGACTCACCGCTGCAGGCGTTCACATTCAACGCCGCGACGATACCGAACCAGCCAATCGCTGTACGGTCAAGGTGAGCAGTGATCGCAACCTCAAACCAGTCCTCTTTACGACCCAGCCATATCCGGGATACCCGACTGACCTGCAGGCTCAGATGATGACTGTGCTGTGCCTTGCAGATGGAAATAGCATCGTGACCGAACGAATCTATCCCGACCGCTTCTTGCACGTGTCTGAACTCACGCGTATGGGCGCCCAGTTGTTCCGCTCAGGACCCACTGTCGTCGTTCAAGGTGGCGGAGAGTTGATCGGCGCACCTGTCATGGCTGGCGATCTCCGTGGATCAGCAGCCCTGATCATGGCTGGACTCGCGGCCAAGGGCGAAACCATTGTGCAACGGATCTATCACGTTGATCGCGGCTACGTCAAGCTTGAGGAACAACTCAATACACTTGGCGCAGGCATCGAACGCTTCGACCTGGGCGTCTCAGAGTCGGTCGAATCAGCCGTGGGCGTCTAGATCGCGGCGAAGCGACGCACGCCATTCAGGAAAATTCCAGCTGCCACCACAACATTGATGGATGGAACGCCTTCAGCCATTTTGATTTCGGCGATCTGATCGGCGCAGCACAGGACCTCTTGTGAGAGTCCGTGGCCTTCGGCGCCGACGACGATGATCACCCGGTCTGCGAAGGTGCACGCATCAAGTGACGCCGCCCCTTCGCCTGACTCAGCGGCAATGACCTGAAATCCATGCTGATCTCGCAGCAGTCGCAATGCCGTAGGAAGATCCTCGCACATTGCCCATGGAACACTGAGCACATGGCCCATCGAGACTCGAACGGACTTTCGATATAGCGGATCACAGCAATCATCGCCGAACAACAGGTGGTCAACGCCAAACGCGGCGGCAGTGCGAAACAAGCCGCCCATGTTGTCGGAGTTGTTGATGCCCGCAGCTGCAAGAATGACACGCGGCCCGATTGGTTCTACCCGCTCCAACAATCGATCAATCGCTACATCCTGCTCAGTTGGACGCCAGCCCGCTGCCAAGACGCCGCGATGGATGTGGAACCCGGCGATGCCTTCAATAACATCGAGATCAGCCACATACACACCAACATCATCAGGCAAGCATTTGATCGCGTCAGCGAGACGCCCGTGCTTAGAAGGCGAGAGCAGCAAACTGTGCAGTTGACCAGGAGTTCTCAAGAGTCGCCGCACAACCATTTCTGATTCGGCCATAAAGATGCCGCGGCGACCGCGCAGATCACGGTCTCGAACGTCCCGGAACACCTCAATTCGAGGGTCGTCGAGACGCGTGATAGTGACAGGGCAACTCACTTGGGCTTAGGGATCGTTGCGCCCTGCAACACCTTGGAAAGCTGTGTCTGTGCTCGCTCATAGCGGGATACGGCGGCATTGAGATTTTCACGCACCAACTTGAAGTCTCGGGCATCTGTGGATAGTTCATCCCCACGCGCATTGACGAGACGATCCATGCTTGCAGCAGCTGACTTCAAATCTGCAGCGCCAAACACAAAGTTTCGTGATGCTTCGTACAACAACTCGTTCGTGACCTCTTGTTCGCTCGGCTGGTACAGCAATCGCCATGGCGCGTTGCGTGCTTCCTGCATCAACAGCAAGATCTGCTGCGATGACAGACTCAAGTTTGCGAGCGAACCGCCAATATCGGCTGACCACAATGGAGCATTGGCTTGAAGTTCAGCCATAACACCCTTTGCATCCCGCGCGGCATCGGCCACATCGTTAATGATTGCCTCGAACTGTTTCCTGTTACCGACAACAATCTCACGGACATTCTTCACGATGTCAGCAACATTTTCGCCCTGATCCAGCACCGTGCTGACCTCGTCAGACCAACCTGGCTTGCCGTCTGAGCCAATCCAATCGGAGTTGATGCGGGCCAACAACGTCTTTACGTCCTGTCCTGGCTCTTGACCAAGTACCCACTCTATGACGTAGCCATCGGTACCCATTCTGTCGAACACCTCTCCGAGCGTCCCCGTGCCATTGGCGATCGATTCCGCTTGTTCTGTACCAAGAATCCACTCAAGCGCGTAACCATTCTCTCGAAGACGGCTCGATATGTCCTCGATGTTTGAGATTGTGCCCGACAATTTTTTACTTGCTTCACTCCCAAGAAGTGAACCCAACATGCCTCCGGAAGACCTGCCGATGAGCAGGTCTGATGAAGACAGGAGCGTGCCATCTGAACCAGTATCACCTGTTGATCGATGCGCAGCATCCCACCCAAGCGATGTAATCGACACAAATGAAGTCGCGCTGATCAAGCCGCTTTGGATCGTAGCCACAGCGTTTGAATACAACTTGAGATCACTTGGAATCTGAAAATCAATCTCAATGGTCCGCTGTGGATCTTGATTGGGCACAAGATGAACAGAGTCCACTTTGCCAAGGGTCAGTCCACCAACACGCACTGTACTGCCAGCGCTGAGGAACCCGACACCGTCGGTCACTGAATAGCTCACCCGATAGGACTTCATGGTCGGCCCTGAAATCGCCCCCCATAAGTCGCCGAGCACAAACACTACGACGACACCTACAAGCACCGAAACCAATACGAAGAGCCCCGCCTTGACGTTGTTTTCACTATTGGTAGTACTCATTTAAGAGCCGCCTTTCGTTGTCGAGCCGCCAGCGAGCAATCTTCGCCAGAAACCTCCGCCGTTCGCTCGCGTCGATTGCAGTGACCGGCCACCTGCCAATTTGCTGTTATCAATTCCAAGGAGATCTGCCGCATATGAGTTTTCGCCATTGTGGCTGTGCTCGGTCATCGGACCGTCGGGCTCGCCTCGCAAGAATTGCCGAATCAGCAGCTGCGACTCATCGAGTTCAGAAGTCTTCTCTTCCGGCCAATCACGCAATTCTTCGAAGTCTTCCCGGGGTGCGTTCATCAGCACGCGGC
>JABJQE010000047.1 GCA_018663565.1 Phycisphaerae bacterium | reverse complement strand
GGCCCCCAAAAAGTCGCCCCCACAACTCTTCGGCTGTGGGGGCGAAGGTTCGGGAGAACCGGGTTTCGCACTATGGGCAAACAGCTCCGAATGCGCCAATGAGTTCAAGGAGGTCGTTGACATCGGTCGTGCCGCTGCCATCGATGTCGGTTGGGCAGGGGTTTCCGCCGCCGAGGTTGCAGTCTTCGCAGATCGAGTCTTCGCCGATCCAGAGGCCGCGGTTTCCATCGCAGTGTTCAGCGGTGACGCCTTCCCAGCATTCGCCATTCGCGAAGCAGCAGGCGCCGATGATCGCGGGGATGCAAGGTCCAGCCACATCGCCGAGCGAGAAGTACTGAGCGCCGGCAATGTTCTCAAAGTTGATATTGCGTGGTTCGCCGAGGCTGCCCATGCCGTCGAGGCCGCCGAGAACCTGGTTTGACACATAACTGTGATCGCTTGAGCTCACGAACGCGCAGACCTTGATGTCGGTAAAGGGCAGCCCTTCAAAATCCCAGTCGATGAGGTACAGCGGGATTTCAATTTCAATTCCCGTGGCCACAGCAACATCATCGGGGGCACCACAATCGGTACCGTCACCACTAATGACGCCGCCAATATTGCTGTTATTGAGTGCGACACGAATGCCATAATCGCCGACGGATGCGTCGACATAATCAACGCCATCAAGGTTGTAGGAGCCGCCGCTTCCGGCGTAGGCACCGAACCCATCACCATTGGTGCGAAGTTCGGCGTAATTGACGTATGAATAGACGCCGTTGCCAGAGTCGTTGTCGCCGCAGGTGAAATCGAGGTAGAAATCAGCGTCGAATCCAGCGTCAAAGGCCAGCCCGTTTCCACTTCCGTCATCGCCCATGCGTTGGAGCGCGCCGTAACTGACGTCTGGGTTGATGCCGAGGATGCGGTTCTGTCCGCCGTCTCGCGCATCAATAAACACTTCAATCTTGTTGTAGTTGCTCTCAATGTTGCCACCGAGGTGGATGAAGAGGCTGCCGTTGGCAATGACCATCGCGCCACCGTCAATCTCTGATCCGCCCGCGTAGCCCACGTGGTCGTTTTCGTTATTTCCAAAGCCAGTGCTGTTGTTCTGGATTGAAGCCAGTGGTCCGTAGGCTGCGTCGAGCCCGCCGTCAGTTACTGGAGTTCCGGCGGATGCAAATCCGCCCAAGATGGCCGCAGTGGCCACACCTACTACTGTCTTCGCTTGCATTGCTCGATCTCCTGCTCTCTCTCATTCAACCTTTACGAGGAAGTTCGGCGGGACAGCCAGCGAACTACAGCCCTTCAACCTAATGCAATGACCCCCTTGGGGATAGTAGAAAGCGTCAAGAACGGCCAAGATGGGCGGCCCGATAGCCCCATTCGAGGTATTCGGCCACCATGCGATGGCTTGAGAATGTGGGGTTGACTGTGGCGGCTGAGCGGAGGGCCTTCTCAACCCATGGGCTGGGGACCCCAGAAGTTCCCTGAGCATGAAAGAGCGGCACAATGTCCTCTTCAAGCAGTTTATAGAGGGCTTCAGCGTCGGCCTTGTCTCGCAGCTTGGCACCGAGCCCCTCGGATTGACCGTCGATTGTCCACCCATTCTGGCCATCAGCAGCCTCAGGCCACCATCCGTCTGAGATGGACAGATTGAGCCCGCCACTCAGTGGTCCTTTCATGCCGCTCGTGCCACTGGCCTCGTGGGGGCGGATGGGCGTATTGAGCCAGATGTCACACCCGGAGGTGAGGAGTCTGCCGAGCCCCATGTCGTATTCCTCAAGCAAGACAACCTTGCCCTGAAGGCCTGGCCGCTTGCACATGGCATGAATCTTCTTGGCGTAGGCTTGCCCTGGCTCATCGAGTGGATGCGCCTTCCCGGCGAATAACACCTGCACCGGCTGGTCGATGTCGCCCAAGATCGACTCAAGTCGATCAAGATCGTGAAAGAGTAGCGGCGCCCGTTTGTACGTTGCAAATCGCCGTGCAAACCCAATGGTCAGGGCATCTGTCCGGAGCGCAGTCCGGGCGACTTCGATGCCTGCGGGATCTTCGCCGCGACGTCGTGCCTGCGCGACAAGTCGTTCACGCACCACTTGGACGAGTCTTGATCGCATGGTGCGCCGCATGTCCCAAAAGGCGGCATGGTCAGCGCCTGTGGCTTTTGTCCAGGTTTCGCATCGTGGAACACTGCGGCTGGGTCGGAGTCCGATTTCGCGCCGCCAGAAGTCGGCCACGAGTGGCGGCATCCATGTTCCGGGGTGCACGCCGTTGGTGACATGTGTAATCGGAACATCGTTCGGTTCGCAGTCATACACGCCTGCCCACATGTTGCGGCTCACTTCGCCGTGGACCGCCGCAACACCGTTGACATGGCGGGCGAGTCGCAACGCAAGCACCGTCATGCACAAGAGGCCGTCCTCGCCATCTTGGCCGAGCCGCGCAAGATCTCGCTTACCCATCTTTGCTCTGTTCAGGGTCGGCCGTAGCACTTCGGCGCAGCGATCGATGTCATACCGGTCATGGCCTGCTGGCACTGGTGTGTGCGTCGTGAACACGGTTTCCGCGGCGACTTGGTGTTCGGCGGCGCCTCGCTCAACGCCGCCTTCAACGAGCCGAGCAATCCGTTCGACGCCGCAGAATGCAGCATGTCCTTCGTTGAGGTGCCAGACAGTTGGCATGAGCCCCATTGCGTCTGCAGCATGCACAACGCCCACGCCGAGCAGCACCTGTTGTCGAAGCCGAAGATCAGGATTGCCACGGTATAGGCCGCGGGTGAGGTCTCGGTCTCGCATTCGATTGGACTTCAGGTCGGTGTCGAGCAGATAGAGATCGATCGACCCAACGGCAATATGCATAATGCGAGCGTCGACGATACTTCGCCCGATGGGGCAAGCAATGGTTTGACCGGTGTCTGACATAGGGAAGTCTTCGTACCGCCAGAGCGGTTCGACGACTCGCGTGCTTCCATCTCGCCTGAGTTCTTGTTGGTAGTACCCTTGCCGGTAGAGAAGTCCGAACCCTGTCAGCGGGATGCCGAGGTCTGCGCACGACTTGAGGTGGTCGCCCGCGAGTACGCCGAGTCCGCCGGAGTACTGCTGCATGCACTCATGGATGGCAAACTCAGAGCAGACATAAGCGATCTGCATCGATCGTTCGCCTTGGTGCTTGGCGCGGTCGAACCAGCGTTGCCTTGTGTCATCTTGTTCCTTGGCAGCGAACGCCCGCTCGAGCACTTTGTGGAAGGCGGGCTCTTGGAGTCGTGTGTCGAGATACTCGTCTGTTGTGGCGTCGAGTACGGCCAGGGGGTTTTCATTTGAACTGACCCAGACGTGGGGTCGCAACATCGCGAATGGGCGTCGCATGGGTTCAATCCACGCCCAGCGGAGATCCATCGCAATCTCATATAGGGCCGCTCGAGCAGTGGTGGCATTCTTCATTGGCGTGGGAGCATACGCGACCGGTGGTCGACTGTTGGGCGGAGGGATCTGGCAATTGAAATTGGGGCATGGCTGGACATTCTCCATGTCCAGTTTCCTCGGGGGGTGCCGGGGCGGTTCATTCTTGCCGCGGATCCGAGATTCAGTATGTCCTGCATCGGGATGATGCAGCACTCGGCGGGAGATGACATGCACAGCGTGATCATTGACATAGCGGCATCAGCCGCTCGCTCGCATCCGGTGATGGCATTGAACCGGGCCTTGGCTTGCCTAGGCAGGGAGCGGTACCACCCACGAATCGTGTCATTGTCATGCGTGCCCGGATAGCACACGCACCGGCTTGGATGATTCACGGGAAGGTCATTGCTATGGTCGCCAAAGAAGCCCCACTGCACGATCCGCATGCCCGGCAAGTTGAAGTCATCCCGCAGAGTATGAACGGCGGGCGTGACTTCGCCGAGATCTTCCGCAATGAGTGGAAGATCACCGAGTTTTTGCTGCAGCACTTCGAGGAGTAACCGGCCAGGTGTTCGCCGCCATACGCCATGGCGGGCGGTCTTGGCATCTGACGCAACTTCATACAACCGAACAAAGCCAATGAAGTGATCGACACGAATCGCATCAAACCGACTGATCGCCAGTCTGAACCGATCAATCCACCAGGAGAAGTGTTGCCGCTTGTGCGTTGCCCAGTGGTAATGAGGGTGACCCCACAGTTGTCCATTCGCGCAGTAGTCATCAGGCGGTACACCTGTGACGACCGAAGGGTCGCCATTGCGATCGAGTCGAAAGAGCTCCGGCCGTTTTCGAACATCCGTGGAGTCTGCGTGCACGAAAATCGGCACATCGCCGATGAAGCCAACGCCTCGTTCGGCCGCGTATGAGTGAAGCCGATCCCATTGACGATCAAGCATGAACTGGACGAATGCGTGTTCATTGGCATCGCCCGGTTGGTCATCACACCAGTCGGCGAGCCAGTGCTCGTGGGTGGCGAGGAATCGACGGAAGGGGGCCGATCGATGCCGACGCTTGGCGACAAAGGTGTCAAATGCTGTTCGTATGCGAGTCGACTTGAATCGTCGCGCCGCAGCGTACTTTGTGCCCCCAGTTTCAAGGGCCTTATCACGCCGCACGGAGGCTCGGGCCAAGAGACCGTCTGCATGCAAATCATCAAGGCTCAGCAGCAGTGGCTCCATGGCAAAGGCCGATCGCCCGGAGTAGGGCGAATTGCCCTCGCCGATGGGAGTCATGGGGAGTACTTGCCACGCATCGAGTCCTGCTCGTTGCATCCAGTCGACCTGGCGGCGAGCCGCAGGTCCAAGATCGCCAATACCGTGTCCGCCGGGCAAGCTCGTGATGTGCAGCAAGATGCCCGACCGAAGCGGCCTCACTTCACCCACACCACGCCGCCGACGGCGGGCACATGAATACTGGGCCAATCCACTGGTGCTTCGCCCGGTTCAACAAGGGCCCGTGTCCAGCCAG
>JABJQE010000046.1 GCA_018663565.1 Phycisphaerae bacterium | reverse complement strand
TCAGAACACACGAAAGGCCCCAAATGAGAACCTCGCCCGTGAACTGATGGAACTCTTCACACTCGGCGTCGGAAATGGGTACACCGAGGACGACATCAAGGAGGGCGCCCGCGCGCTCACTGGGATGTCCTACCGCGACGACTCGTTCACATTCAATCAACGCAACTATGACTCGAGTGAAAAAACCATCTTTGGTCGTAGTGGGCAATTCGATGGCGCCGACTTTGTCGAACTCATCTTTCGGCGGCCATCCGCCGCCTGGTTTGTGCCGTGGAAGATGCACCGGTTCTTTGTCGATGACTCAACCGAAATCAGCAGCACCACCAAGGCTGCCGTCAACCAAATGGCAAGCACGCTCAAACGCAGTAATTGGAACGTGCGGCCGATGCTTCGCGAACTCTTTCGGTCGAGGCATTTCTATGCTGACGCCAATCGCAGAACTCTCATCAAGAGTCCGATTCAACTTACTGTGCAAGCCGTGCGATCGCTTGGAACGCCCATTCGAAACATTACGCGAGTCAACCAAGCCTGCGGGCTGATGGGCCAAGAGTTGTTCTACCCACCGAGCGTCAAGGGCTGGGAGGCCGGTCGCAAGTGGATCAACACGTCCACACTCTTCATTCGCAACAATCTGCTGGTGTATCTCATGACCGGACGCGATCCCGGTGCCAAAGCATGGGAAGGTTCACCTGGCGGCTGGGATGCCATGCCGCTCGTTTCACATCTTCGAGGACTCCGTGACCGCGACGAAGCCAATGACATCGTGACCTATCTCGCTCGATTCACACTCGGCACGGCCCCAACAGATGGTCGACTTGAGCAGTGGACTGACCTCGCGAAATCTCGAGACACCATTAATAACGAAACCCTCATTCACTTGTTGTCGCTCATGACCGCCTGCCCCGAATACCAACTGTGTTAGTACGCACGCTTATTGGACTGACCTATGACTGACTTGACCCCCTGGACACGACGACACTTCATTCAACGCGGCACCATGCTCGCAAGCATGGCCGCCACGGCCCCATTGTTTATTCAGCGCGCGAGCGCGGCCATGGGGCTCCCCCTTGGCTCCATGCTGACCTCGCTCGCCGGCGTCCCGCAAGACCACATACTTGTTGTCGTACAACTGGCCGGCGGCAATGACGGCCTCAACACTGTCGTCCCCTACGGATCATCTGACTATTACAAGAAACGCCCTCAACTGGCTATCGCAGCGCCGGGCAAAGGAAACGATGCCGCGCTCGCCCTTCAGGGCGCCGACGGCGTCGGACTTCACCCCGCCTTTTCGGGGTTCCGCGAACTCTTTGATAACGGCCTTGGGTGCATCGTGCAGGGCATTGGATATCCCAACCCCAACCGATCGCACTTCTCGTCGATGGATATCTGGCAGACCGCCGACACGAGCGGCCGCGACAATGGCTGGCTCGGTCGATACTTCGACAACACATGCAGTGGCGCCCCAAACGCTGCCGCCGGCATCGCCCTGGGCAATGCGGCTCCGCTGGCTATGCAAGGAGAAAAGTCGCTTCCCGTAAGCTTCGAATCCCCCGACCTCTATCGATGGATGGGCGAAGACTTCGGAGAGGATGTCGCGTCCGCGTTCAAATCCGTCCCTGGACCACAAACACCAGCCACGGACGACAACCTCGCATTTCTCAAGCGGACATCGCTTGATGCTCAACTGTCGTCTACGACCGTCCGCAAGGCCGTCGCAGTCTCGCCACTTGCCACGTGGAACAGCGGCGACCTTGCCAACCAACTGCAAACAGTAGCCGCGCTTATTCGATCCGGCATGAGTACCCGCGTGTACTACGTCACGCTCGGCGGATTCGACACGCATGCCAACCAAGCAGGATCACATCAGCGACTGCTTCGACAGGTAGGTGATTCGCTCCTCTCATTCCAGAACGAACTGAAAGCGCAAGGCAATGAAGGCCGCGTCCTCACCATGGTCTTCTCAGAGTTTGGTCGACGCGTTGGCGAGAATGGGTCTGGCGGAACCGATCACGGCACCGCCGCGCCGATGTACCTCGTCGGACCCATGGTCAAGCCCGGCGTGCATGGAACACACCCAAGCCTCACCAATCTCGACAACGGCGATCTGAAGTTCACCGCCGACTTCCGGCAGGTATACGCCGCCGCGCTCAAAGACTGGATGGGCGCAGACGCCGACGCCATCCTCCGTAAACGTTGGAACCCGGCCCCAATCCTCAAAACATAGGCTGCGGCTTCGCCGCGAGCCTCCCTCCCAACTGCTCACCCGCTCCGGGATCGATCGCGGTCAAGCCACGATCAGTACACTGAACGAATCATGATTCAAATGACACTCATCGCCGTCCTTCTGAGCCTCGGCCTAACCTCTTGCGAGAAGTCTCCGGAAGTTGAGTCGCCACCCGATCAACACACCAATGCAGGCGAGCGTGTGGTCATCCCAGTGAGCGGCATGCACTGTGGGAACTGTGCCCAAGCGATCAACCAGGGCACGAAGACATGCGTTGGGGTCAATAGTGTTGCCGCATCGGCCGAGGACGAAGAGGTAGTCGTATGGGTTGATCCGGGCGCGGACCTCGAAGCCATCAAGGCCAAGATTACATCCCTCGGCTTCAAGGTCGTAGGCAACTCCACAAACTGATCTCCATGGCTATGCTTCACGGATGATCTTTATGATCCTCGTACTCGTGTGCGCCTCCCAGGCCGATCCGATCGGACTATGGGTATCAACCCATGAAGATCTCGGGGGGGTTCATGCAATTGCAGCAATCCCGACAACGGATGAGGTGGCCGTACTCAATGCCGAGTCTGGCACACTTCGCATGGGGCTCTCGCCAGAGAGCGAAATACTTGACCTATCGCGATCGCTACACCAGCCTTTAGGCCTTGCCATCGCGGCAACCGGACGAATATACGTCGCCGACACGGGGCACCACCGCGTGATGTACTTCACACCCGAGGGAGCGATGATCGGCGGGTTCGGAGGAGCCGGCGATGAGCCATTTCAAATGCAGCACCCACACGCCATTGACCTCAGCGATGCACTTGCAGTGGTCGCCGATACCGGGCACAATCGCATTCAGCTCTTTCAGATTGGTGGCCAACACATTCGAAACATTGAAGGTGACACAATTGGGCTCAATAGGCCCGAAGGTGTCGCACTTGATGCAAACGGTCACATATGGATTGCTGATACGCAAAACCACCGCGTTCTCTGCGTTGACCAGCATGGAGACATCATTCATGCAATCGGTTCCTGGGGAACCTTTCCAGGGCAGTTCATGGAGCCATCTGGCATTGATGCGAAAGACGGCAGAGTTGTCGTAACCGATCGCCTGAATCACAGAGTCCAAATATTTGACATGGAAACAGCCGCATTGCTTGAGTCATGGGGAATGCACGCCGTCTACCCACGCCAGGGAGAAGGCAAGGTGCATTACCCAGCAGATGCCGCTTTACTCTCTGGCGGCGACGTTGTGATTGCCGAACCGTTCGAAGAACGAGCACAACGATTTGGCACAGGCGGCGCCGAAATTGAACCGCCCTCACTGGGACCACGCGGAGTTCAATCTCACTTCGGCCCAGTGGCTGCAACTGATGGGCGGTTTTTCTGCACGTGGGAGCCAGAACTACGCGCCATTCATGTATTTGATCTTGACCGGAAGACGCCACTGCGACTCTCTACATTCGGAGAACCAGGCGAGGCCGCAGGACAAATCGGCCACCTCACTGCGATTGACATTGATGCCGCCAACAACCGCATCTGGGCCGTCGATGCTGGCAATCATCGAATTCATGAATGGACGATCAGCCCGCCTCCGCCTGACAAGCCGCGATTTGATCCTGGCATGGCCACGCTTCGCCGGTCCGTCCCCCTGCCGATTGCTGGGCCGGGCGAATTGCTACACACCAATGACAAACTTATTTATCTCGACCAAGCGGGAAATACAGCCTGGCAGATCGCTGGAACAAGCGAGCACACCGAAATTGAACTGCCCCTCGGGCGTGATCCACGAGCCGCTGTGCTCTGCGAATCAACCGGCAACACGCAGCCCCCCGGCGCCATTCTCGACGGCATTGACAAGACCATCCACTTGTACGGCTCATGGCCACCAGCTGATAACAGGGCATCAACGATCAGCCTTGCGGAACTGATCGACCCCGTTGACTTCGCCCAGACGCACGACGGCTCCTTTGTGGTCGTTGACCGGAGCGGGCACCGCATTCATAGATTTGGAATAGATGGCACTCACCTCAATGCTTGGGGAGAACGGGGAAGTGATCACGGACAGCTGTGGCGACCAGCCGCGGTTGTCGTCGATCACCACAATCGCGTCATTGTGCTCGATCATGGCAACCACCGGGCCCAAATGTTCGAACCTGATGGCACCTGGATCATGACATTTGGAGCTGGCCGTGCTTGGACGCGACGCCCGGCTCTGCAGGAGACCGACTAATGCGACTTTCGACACTCTGCATGTTCACACTCATCACGCTACTTCTTGCCAGTGGGTGCGCTCAGCGACCAGGAATCAAAGACTCGACAACGACCGAGGACGGTCGGTTTCGAGTGACGTGGTGGCAGACGCCGCCCCGCCCGATTGAAGCGAACAGCTACTTTGAGTTGTTTGTTGAGGTCGAGGATCTCACGGACGATGAAGAACCATACGACTTGAGATTCGATGCGACGATGCCGGCCCACCGGCACGGCATGAACATGGTGGCCTCACCCACTCGGTTCACCCGCGACAGTTGGGTTGTCCGCGACTTGTTGCTTCACATGCCCGGCGAGTGGGTTATGACATTTGATGTCACAGATCAGAACGGCGTACTACACCGAGCATCGGAGACGGTAATTCTCGACTGATGTGCATGATCGCCGCCATGACAGTGTGCCTAACACTTGCTGCGTCACAGACAAGCGACGCCGCAGACCGACTGCACGCCATGGCAAAGTCCCTTAGTCCAGTTCCACCGCCACCAACAAACCCGACCAACGCATTCGCGCTCAGCCCCGCTGCCGCCCTGTTCGGGCAACGCTTATTCTTCGATCCGGGCCTCTCTCGCGCGGGGGATGTGTCCTGTAGCACGTGCCATGACCCAACTCTTGCATTCGCCGACGGAAAGCAGGTTGCAGAAGGTCTCAACACAGGCACAATCAATTCGCCAACGATCCTTGGCGCGGCGCACCACCGATGGCTCTTCCTCGATGGACGAGCAGACACATTGTGGTCCCAAGCACTCGGCCCTATCGAAAATGATCTGGAGATGGGCTCATCGCGAACCGATGCCGTGCGGCACATTGCGGGCAATGAAATACTGCGAGCCGAATACACCGCCCTCTTTGGTCCGCTGCCAGACGTTGAGAACCTAGACCGGTTTCCAGTCAACGCACGGCCGGGCAGACCCCAGTGGGAGGCGATGGGAACTGAGGATCAGCACGCCATCACCTCGGCATTTGTAAACCTTGGCAAAGCCATCGAAGCATACGAGCGGCTCCTCCAGCCCGGTCACTCCGACTTTGACCGATGGGTTGCCTCGATTGATGCTGGTACGTCGAGCACTGAATTGATGTCTCCAGCAGCGCATCGTGGATTTGGGCTGTTCGCAGGAGATGCCGGGTGCCGACAATGCCACTTTGGTCCGATGTTCTCCGACCTTGAGTTTCACGACCTTGCCCTTCCACCGCGTGACCCCGCCGCTGCCCCGCTCCCGGGTCGCGGAGCTGGCTATGAACTGCTCCGAAAGAGAGAGTTTGCAGCCGATGGCATCTGGAGCGCTGCTCCGGGCAGCACAAAAGCCCGCCGGGCCGCCGGAGCCAGAATCGGTCCTGAACACTGGGGATCATTCCGCACACCCTCCCTCCGAAATGTCGCCAAGACAGGACCCTATATGCACGCCGGCCAGTTTGAGACGCTCAGCGAGGTGCTCGCGTTCTACAACACACTCGATGGCCAGGTCAGGCGGCACCATCATGCGGAATCCGTTCTGCAGCCGCTCAACTTCACCCCCGATCAACTTGCTGACCTCGAAGCCTTTCTCAAGGCTCTCAGCGGTGATCCGCCTGCTATTTTGTTGCGCAAACCACGCAGGTCAAATGGAACCGAACCACCCAAATCAGCCGAATAGTGTGTGGCTGCCTGCCGGCAGTCGTGTAGGCTATTGACTGGGTGGGACGAAAGAGGAGAGATCGCAGTGAATCACACACGATTGGCGCTTACCGCAGTTCTTGGTGTGGCCGGAATGGCCGCAGGCCATAGCGATGACCCCAAGGTCAATGACCGGTTTGGCCCCTTCCAGGGTCCAGGATGGATTGGCGACCACAGTGGCGGCACCGCCCCCCTCCGATCCCTTGGATTCACATCATCAGGCGACATTACGATGCGGTCGTGGCTCTCCCTGCCCGATCTGGGCAGCCCAGACACTGGCAACGACTGCTGGGGATACGTATCACCATCCGGTCGCGAGTATGGCCTGATGGGCCACAGCAATGGCACGGCGTTCATCGAAGTGACCAACCCAGCCTCACCGATCATCGTTGAACAAATC
>JABJQE010000045.1 GCA_018663565.1 Phycisphaerae bacterium | reverse complement strand
CAGGCACGCCGCCACGGCTTCGGCTGAGCACAATTGATTGGGAGTTGCTCGAACCACAATCTGGCGACGATCCGCCAGTTCCGTTTAGTGATCTCGCGGGCGATACGTTCCCGCCGCTCAAGCAGATCACGTGTCGCATCAGCCGAACGACCCCCGAGTCGCATGACTTGATTCGCGCCAACCTCGACAAAGCGCCCATGTTCAGCGGACAGATCAACGCTGAATCTGGTCCACGGTATTGCCCGAGTATCGAAGATAAGGTCGTTCGGTTTGCAGATAGAGACAGCCATCATGTCTTTCTCGAACCCGAGACGCTCGATGGTGAATTTGTGTACTGCAATGGCATCAGCACTTCGCTTCCACCGGATATTCAGATTGAGATTGTGCGGGCAATGCCAGGATGCGAGCACGCTGAGATTATGCAGTATGGCTACGCCGTCGAGTACGACATGGTGCGCCCGCATCAAATCGATGCAACCTGCATGGTCAAGTCGGTGGCTGGATTGTTTCTCGCAGGGCAAATCAATGGCACAAGCGGATACGAAGAAGCAGCGGGACAGGGACTGATCGCGGGCGTGAATGCGGTTCGGCGTAGCCGCGGAGAATCGCCGGTTCGTCTTGCCCGTGACGAGGCTTATATCGGCGTGATGCTTGACGATCTCGTGACCCGCACACCACGCGAGCCGTACCGATTGTTTACAAGCCGCGCAGAGCATCGCATGCTGCTGCGATCTGACAATGCTGATGAGAGATTGACGCCTGTCGGACGCCGGTGGGGCACAGTCTGTGATACGCGGTGGGCAAAGTGGGAGGCTCGCCGAGACCGCCTTACCGAACTGACCCGCCGCCTTGAATCGACGCCGGGTGAACACGGCAAGACGCTCGCCGCGATTGCTCGTCGTCCCGCGTCAACTCTCGAGGAGATTCAAGCGAGGCTCGGCGGGGGGGATGATCTTCGCGACGTCGCCCGAGTCATGACAGACACTCGCTACGAGGGCTACGTGAAGCGCCAGCAAGCGGAAATTCGAAGGCAGCGTGACGCCGACAAGGTAAAGATTCCGTCGCAACTTGACGTTTCTTCTATTACCGGCCTTCGCACCGAAGCAGCCGAAGCGATTGATCACTTTCGACCTGCAACCCTTGGACAGGCATCGCGTCTTGCTGGAGTAACACCGGCGGACGCGACAGTGCTCGCCGTTGCGATACGTCGTGCGAGATCGTCATCGCCGTGATGGGTACTGTTGCGAGTGTGGCGAGTTGATCGAGGAGATGACCTCGGCGAGTCGTTCGTGTCGAGCGTGCTCTTCTCAGTCCATTCTCATCGATCCAACTGACCTGATAGATTCCTGTCGTTCCCCGTCTGTAGATGGAGGCCATGGCGACCCCTTCCTGCCCGTTAAAGCGGTTGGGAATCTGCATTCCGGAGGTCACTCCGCGGGTTCAACTCGTCAGCAAATCCCTCAGCACTAGCCGGCATCACTCAAGCGGTTGCCCGTAGTGATTCTGTGTACCGAGCCTTGTCCTGTGACGTATCGTCCAGACTTCGGTATCCTGCACACGCCGCCACCGTAGCTCAATTGGCAGAGCACCTGATTTGTAATCTGGAGGTTACCGGTTCGATTCCGGTCGGTGGCTTGGCTTGGGAAAATGGGCCTTGCTTCACGGGGGGGGGATGCGAACTACTGCGGCCCAGCCGTTGCGGCCGCGGCCGAGTTCATTGATTACCGCCACCAATTCCATGAAGGATCGCAACGAAGCCGTGTACACCGTCCTCAACACCGGCGGCACTGGCTTCCGCTGCGCGGGCGATCTAGATGGCTATGGACAGATACAGGTGCCGGACCTGCTGGATTTTCTGGAAGACTAGGGCTGCATGAGCGGCGGGCTCTAACGGAATTCTGAAAACATATTGCGGACCACCCTGTGGACTCTCGCCTGACTGACTGGCACCGGCATGTTGTAACTCAATACAGCGGCCCTCAAACAGACAGGAGAACCCGCCATGTTCACCGCTCATCATCGTTTTGGCCTTGCCTCCACCCTGGCCCTTCTGGTCGCAGCATCGACGTTTGCCCAGTCACCGGGACCCGGACACAAGACACCGATCCCCCGCAATCCGCTCGTTGAAGCACTGATGCAAATACAGCAGGCCACGGCAAGTGCCGACCTGACTCAGCAGTATGAGAACGCGCTGGCCATGGCCTACCTTCAGGTCCCTGCCAATTTCGATCCCGCCATCATTGATGCGGCCAACACGCAGTTGTGGGCGAATGCCTTCGGCGAGACCTATGCCCTGAACACCAGTGGTGTGTGGTCCGTGGGTGCCAGCGGCGAACTCGATGTGACCAATTACACGACCGTGTATTCGGCGCAGGGCGGCGCCGAGGAGGTGCAGGAGCTGACACTCTGGCGAGTCGATCCTACGCAGCACGGCATTCTGCTCACCATGCCCATGGGCATGACGGCGGAATGCTTTGTGCATTCGGCACGTTTCGGTCAGAGCGATCCGCACATCGGTTATGCAACCCGCATCGATGACGGGACGAACAGTTTGCTCCTGTACAGCCCGCTTGCCTCTATTCCTGATGGTGGGTTGATCTCTTCCGATCAAGCAGCCAGTTTCATCGCCTTTGTGGGCACTGATGCGTTCACATCGATGACCTTCCTGGAATGGGCCGGGGACGGCATCCAAGGATCTCTTGGCGGTGGTGATGGATCCGCAGGCGACTTTGAATTGTCGCAGTACAGCCGCGTGTCATGGTGCGATGTGGACGCCACAAGAGCATGCCTCATGGATGCGGTTGCCCAGTTTGGCGTCGATATCCATGAAGCATCAACGGCCCATACCGATCGAGTCAATGAGATCATGGAAGAATTTGCAGACGGCGCCACTGCCAATCTTGGCGGATATCTCGCAGGCGGCACTACAGCTGGCGGAATCGGCGGCGCGCTCGCGGGCGGTCCGGTGGGTGCGGCAGTCGGCGCGCTCGGTGGCGCCATTGCAGGAGGTATTGGATGGCTTGTTCATACGTCATATACTGCAGAGGATGCGCAGGAAGACCTCGATGAGGCCCATGCCGAGTATGCAGCGGCACGGTGCACCGCCATGACGACCGCCGCCAGTTCCATGAAGGACTGCTACGCCGAGCACTGCCCGGAACTCTATGAGGCGGCCAGTGCGCAAATCGATGCCACTGTGGCGGCCAGTGGATGCTGATGCGTCCGACCAGCCACGTGTGATTCTCAAGGCCGCCCGCAGCGCAATGCTCCGGGCGGCCTTTGCGCCACCGTAGCTCAATTGGCAGAGCACCTGATTTGTAATCTGGAGGTTACCGGTTCGATTCCGGTCGGTGGCTTGGACGGGGGACTGGGGGGTTTACTGCACACCTGCAAGCGAGGCTGCGGCCTTGTGCATGACATCGCGTTCATAGGTCGACCAGACGTCTAGCAGCGTATTGAGTTCTGCCTGAATCGCCTGAAGCCGGATCCTTGCTGCTGGGGAAACGTCTCGAAGCGTATTTTGGCTGGGGGGTTCTGCGAGCAGAAGTCTGATCGCCTGATCTTCAAGCAGAGTGGCGGCGGCCAAGACGTTGGCGAATTCACCGCGGAGCGCAGTTCTGGTGTTGTGGGGGAGCCGCCGATTCGATGTCAGGGCGAGAAGTCTTGTTTGGGCCCGATTGAGTGGCCCTGTGATGGCGGGCCAGCGGGATCGGATGAGCTGGGCACTCCACCGGGTACGGAGCGCATCGGGCAATAGGTCACTAAATGCTGCGGCTGCGTCGCGTTTCGCACGCGCGAGTGTGTTGAGTTGTGTGGCCTGTCGCTTTGCAGTGGTATCAAATCCCGGCGTGCCAGGCGCCGCTGCCGAATGCGCAAGCACCGCAGAAACTGCTGCGTCGATCGCGTTTGATACGGCATCGTTCTGTTCTAGGAGCGGCAGCGCAATAACTGGGTCATTCAGGTCAAGATCTGCCTCAGTTGCAAGGTTGATCAGATGCGTGTTGTCATCAGAGGGTACCCATCGAAATGCGCCCGTCATCGGGATGACCGCAGACCTGCGGGTTTCGCTGATCCACGCATGGGCAAGCTGCGCGCGGAGATTGTCCGGAGCGTACCCCCCAAGTTGAGCAAGTAAATCAACCATACTGGCATCGTGGTCAGCCGCGGCCGCCATGCCCCGCAGGCGTGCGGCGACCCATTCGTTCGCGGCGGCGTCTGGTGTGTGATTCCGCTTCATGGCAACGGCTGACTTGATGTCCGCGTCGCGGAGAAATGCATCGCGGGTGAGGTCCCTGATGTCCAGTGCCTGCTTGCGATCAGTTTCGAGGAGCCCAAGGATGGAGAGCAGCGTCTCAAACTGGCGTGATGTCAGTACGCCGCACCCAGATTGTGTTGGAATGGTTGGCTTCGTGCCAGTGAGCAGGACGGCCAACATGTCTTGCAGCGAGCTGTGCTGCTGTGGCGTGAAGATGGCAAGCGTGTTCTCGCGGCCAAGTACTTCGGTGAGTTGCTCATGCAGTGAGCGTGAGTTCGCATTGAGCGCTGCGGCGCGCTGCTTCGTATCCGGCATGGCATGGATATCGCGAAGCTGAGCAAAGTGTTCGTTCAAGACCGCCTCGGCAGCCGCGTGGTTTGCAGGTAGGGGGTCAAGTTGGTCAAGCCTGTCGATGAACTGGGCGAGGAGCGGATCATCAACAACCGGAGAATCTTCTCCGAACGACTGCATAAGTAATCGCCGAGTGGCCGCGCTCAGATCGATTCCATCCATCGCTTTGACCACTTTGGCAATCTGCCAGGTCACAAGAGCCGCGCGCTCTTCTCGTTCGGTGTCTGTGCAAGTAGTGAAGGCGGATTGAAAGGTCGGCAAGTCGGGCTGGCCTGAGGCTGCAGCCTTCATAGCGTGGACGATGCAGTCGAACGTCTTTGATTCGAGCCGTCGAAGCCGGGCAACTCGCTTGGCCAAAACCGGCTCGATTGCTTCAAGGATGATGCGATGCTCACTCGGCGGTGTGCTCGCGGCAATCAGCAGAGCGGGATCGGGAGTCTCGATCATGCCATTGACCGAACGCTCATGCCATCTGCCGCGGCGTTGGTGGCGCATGGCATCAAGCACAATACGCTGGCCCGCAGCAACCGAGGCCTCCACGTCGTCGAAGAATCGCGTGTCTATGTCTTGAAGCTGTGACCGAACCGACCGGGCTCGCCTAATGACTGACGTAACGTTGCCAATGGCCTCCTGCATCGTGGATGCGCTGCGGCTGCCGTGTTGTTCAAATGTCGCAAGCGGGACGACGAGTTCGTCTTGTGCTGCCATCCAGTCGTCGCGGTGTCGCTCATGGGTATCGGCGATGTGCCGCTGCTGTGCTTGGCTCATATCAAGTACCCGAACGATCTGATGGACGGCATCCAAGTCAATGTGATCGGGCCAGCCGCATGTAAAGCACTGCGCGTGGCAGAACGTAGTGATACTCAAAAGAATAAGAATCACTCGGAACTGTGTGTATCGCATGGCGTTCCTCCAGCAGTTGGCTGTTGGTCCTGAGTATACGTCTGGTCCAAGTCGTGTTTGCGTATTAATGATGTTTTGCCACGGCCGAAGTTTTGGAATGCCACTGCGTTTTGGCAGGAGTTGGCAGTGTGGGGTCAAATTGCGCGTAGCGTGCCTGCCGGTGCGACAACAATTGGGTGAACCCAAGCGTTGGAACGTGCCTACACATGGAGGAATTAGGAATGATGCGACGACTCATGTTCGGTGTATGCGTATGCATGCTGTACGCGGCGGGTCACTCAGCGGTGGCCGCCCCCGAGGTTGGGCCAGGCGGTGTCGGACCCGCTGTGGGGTGCAACTTCGCGAGAAATGGCGTTGGGTATGACGCGTGTGTCATGCCGCCAATGATCTGTCCCAATGGTCCGTTTACTGATGTCGAAATATGCGCCGCCGGGCGGTCGACCCCGGGCTGCTTAGGCACCTTGCAAGATCGCGTGCGGTGGACCGGCAAACACACCGGCCTGCGGCTGGGTCGAATCTCGTGCTACGAGATGGGCGAGGTCTATCACACGATGCGATGTCGCTGCACTGGAAACATATTTGGCTGGTGCGCCGGTCCCTGCACGCCAACTGGTGGAGTGGCGGACGAGCTGGTGCCGTGCCCGGGATCGGTGATGAGACTTGTTCGATGTGAAGACGGCCGATGAGTGCGGCACGGATGCCAACGTGGGTATCTCTTCTCTTGGCGCTGGCGAATGTGGGGTTCGCTGGCGCTGGGGGGCCGAGGGTTGTGAAACCGGGCGATCGAATTGAAATCTCGCTGGGTCTGGTTGATGTGGGGTCTGACCATGGCGTAGTCGTGCCGCTTCAAAACGGTTCGGTAGATGTGTGGCATATGCCGCAAGTTGATGTGAGTTGCCCGGCCTGCATGACAATTGTCTCTGCGCCCGAGAAACTTGCCCCAGGCGAAGTGGGTCAACTGAGGTTGAATGTGCATGCGGCGGGAACGCCGGGACTGCATCGCTGGGGGGTATCCATTCACGGTGGGAACGAACCGCTGCTTCGCGTAGATGTGCGAGGCACGCTGCGCGGGCTTCGGTTGGATCCACCACGAGCAGCGTTCGGAAGGCAGGTGCTTGGCGATTCGCATGTCATTGATGTGCGGGCCTCTTGGTTTGGTGAAGGTGCGATCGAGTCAATTGATGCGAGCAGCGCAACTGCGTGGGTAGATGTACGTGTGCAGCCATCGCGACCAGACGACTCGATTGAGGTGTCAATTTCGCTTGCGAGCGCATTGCATCCCAGAAGTGTGTCTGCATCTGTCGAAGTATTTGCGACGATCCGTCGCAGGGATGGACGGGCGTATGTCATACGCCGAACGATCCCGGTCGCTGGGCAGTTGATAGATCCATCGCTCACGGTTCGCCCGGCCGCAGTATTTCTCGGAAGCATTGATCCAGGTCAGGACGCGCATATGCAAGTCGAATTCTTTGGCCCCGATGCACTACATGTTGAGGCTCGTTCGGCCATGCCTGGGCTGCAGGTCTCACTCGTCAACGAGCAGGTTGAACTGCATTATGTGGCGAGCGAAGGGGCGGCGGGCCTCAGGCGTGGCAGTGTTGAACTTGGTTGGGGTGATCCGTGGGCGTTGAAGGCGCACATTCCGGTCACCGTCTATGTACGAAAGGAGTACTCAGAATGATGTCACCCCTGGCAATGCTCGTGGCGGTGTGCGCCTGCTCAAATGGCGTTGAGACAGTACAAGAAGTGATCGCAGCGATGGATCACGCTGCTATTCCGTGGACGAGTGAGCAGTTGATGCAGGCCCTTAGCGGAGCCGCGGTCCGCCGCGACGAGGCGAGTGTGCTTGGCCCGCTGGTCCTTGATGCATGGGAAGCCCACCGAACCAGACCGCCCATTGAAGTTGCTGAGTTGGCGGTGATCTTCGAAGCGAAACGAGACTCGATTGCTGCGTTCGATGTGGAGTATCACATCACAATGACACGTTTATCTTCGCCGGGAAGTCCCAGCGGCGGGGGACCACTGACTTGGTGGGTTCGGTGGGCCCACGACCAGTATGCAATGCATCGCAGCGTCGCCGCGACCCCAGCGGGGCTTGCCAACCCAGATCAAGATCATTCTGCCATGGCGTGGCGAACCGACGGTAAGCGGCTGTGGTTTTCAAGACAGGGCCAGATGATGCGAGAAGTCGACGCTGCTGGATTGTCGATGGTTGGTATCGAAGATTCGTGGCTGGGAGCGGGCGGATGTATTGGGCGGCAAACCGACGGATCAGCCCGCGCAGCAGAGCATGATCTCGCTGAGATGTTGAGCCATGCCGGGCCGGGAACTGTGGTGGTTGAGTCTCGTGTTGAAATGCTCGGTGGCGTGTCGGTTGTGGTTCTGCGTTTGGGTTGGCAGCAGCCATGCTTGATCTATCTTGACTCCTCGCGCGGTTTCGCCCCGCTTCGAATTGATCGATGGCTTGAAGACGACCGGGGGTCCCTTTTGGCCCGAACTGAAATGAGTCAGTTCAGGCAGATGTCGGGAGGCCTGTGGCTGCCGGAACACATCACACTCTCGCAATATCGAGTGAATGAGCGAGTCGTTCGTACGGACTGGAAGCCAGCAACGCCGGCCTACTTCAAGTTGGTCATGCAAGCTGTGCGTTTGCAGATCAACAGGCCCATTGAATGGGGTCAGGTACTGCCACGATGGGACCGTGAGCCAGAGTAGATGCCCCGAGAATATGACTGCTCATCTTGCCCCATCTGCGGCCATGCGGTACCCTCTCCGGCTCTCGATCGGGCGCGTACCCAAGTGGACAAAGGGGACAGGCTGTAAACCTGTTGGCGTTCGCCTTCGGAGGTTCGAATCCTCCCGCGCCCATTCAAGAGAGCCCGCTTCGGCGGGCTCGTTCTTTTCTACCACGGGGTGTAGCTCAGCTTGGTAGAGCGCGTCGTTCGGGGCGACGAGGTCGCAGGTTCAAATCCTCTCACCCCGACTTCTTCTTTAAAATCGCCCCTTCGACGATTGCGTCGAATGGTTTTTTCTAAAAATCATCTTGGTCATGCCCAGATGTGCGTCGCTCAACACGCAGCTCAAAAAGGTCGGTCTTCATGGTCTTGTCGCCTATCACATGGTTACATCTGAGCGAACAGCATGAAATGCCATTGAACTCAATGGATTCAATCGTGCCAGTATGCAGTTTGCATTTGGGTGCGGGGTCTACTTCGGCGAAGGATTCGTTTGCCGGTACAGCCACACCCAGCCGTGGCTGGTGTGCTCGAATTCTTCGAATTGGCTGAGGTTCTTATGCAAGTCATTGAGCGCAGCGTCGATGTTCTCGAGTT
>JABJQE010000346.1 GCA_018663565.1 Phycisphaerae bacterium | reverse complement strand
GGCTAACGCCCTTTTTTTTTTCGTCGCGGCTGAGCCGACAACCGGCGCCAAAACCGCTGCGGGGTTGATGAGGTCAGCTGCCAACGCAAGACGCACCAATGCTGCATCAAACACAGCCCGGGCCGAGGCACCAAGCCGGCCCTGGCGAGCCGCCGCCTCACACACTGCGATGGCATGCACGAGTGACGGTGGGTCAAACTGCTCAGATTGGGCCGCGAGCATTACGCGGGACTCATCGGTGAGATCGAGTACTTCCGTGTCATGCCCACACGTACGAATCAGCAACATCTGCCGAAACGACTCCGTCAATGCTTGGAGGGCCTGATCAATACTGGTGCCGCCACCAAGCAACTTGTCAGCAGCCTCGAGCGACCCCTTGGCGTCACCAGCAGCAATGCCGCCGATGACCGCATTGATCAAGCCGGCCTCGGGCAATCCGAGCATTTCCTCGAGTGCCTCCAATGAGATATTCGTATCACCACCGGCCAACACACGATCCATGACACTCAACGCATCACGCATCGAGCCATTGCCAAGTTCGGCCACGCGGCCGAGCGCCGCGTCGTCCATCTCAACGCCCTCTTGGGCAATGATGAAACGGAGGTGCTCAAGAATCAATCGCCGCGGAATGGGCTTGAAGTCAAATCGCTGGCATCGACTCTGAATAGTTGCGAGCACTTTTTGAGGCTCAGTCGTGCACAGAATGAATTTGACGTGCTCCGGCGGTTCTTCCATCGTCTTCAGAAGCGTATTGAACGACTCGGTCGTCAACATGTGCACTTCATCAATGATGTAAATCCGATAGGGACACCGCGCGGGAGAAAGCCCCGCACCGGCAATCAAGTCACGAGCTTCTTGTACACCTCGATTGGAGGCACCATCGATTTCAATCACATCAAGATCGTCACCTCGCATGATTGCTTCCGCGATCGGCTTGGCGTCCATGAGTTCATCGGTGACGTTCATCGCCCGAGCAAATATTCGCGCCATTGTTGTCTTGCCAACGCCGCGTGTTCCCGTAAAGAGATAGGCGTGAGCTGTCCGGTCGCCCTCAACCGCACGCCGCAACGTATCGGCGATTGCAGACTGGCCAATCACTTCGCCAAAGTCTTGGCTTCGATATCGGCGGGCCAGAACGGTATAGGTCACCTGAAAAACCTCTCGCAAATCAACTCAAAGCAGAAATACGCACGACACAATCGGGAGGAACATGGCAGGCGGCCAGGAAACCAATGGCATGGACAACGACGCTTATGGCTGCTGCGATCAAGCCCTGACCAGGTTCACGAGCCGACCACCCAAAGGCCCCGACCGCCTGCCACGCTCCTCCCCGCCATGGTATCGCCTCGGCGACCGCTGGTACACTCGCCGAGATGCCTGAACACGACTCGATTCACGCCGTAGCCCACCCGCCCCAGGAACCAAGCGGGTCGAGTGCCCCGCCCTTTCTGCTCACAGCCTTCCGAATCTTGTATGCAGGACTCATGGTGGCAGCGGCCTCCATTCCAATTATCAATTCCCCTGCTGATGGGGACCCGCTGATTCACTACATCATGCCGATCGCTGCCACGCTCGCCGTGGTCGTCATCGTAGTTCTGCTGGATATCCGAACGCCACACAAACGTATTTCCAATGTAGTCGGCGTCTACCTTGCAGTCGTCGCCGGGCTCTTTGCATCACTGGCCGTGGGCGTGCTGATTGATCTCATCGCCGAAGCTTGGGACATGTCCGGCGACGAAGAGGCGCTCAAGTACCTCACGCTCCTGAAACTTACCGTCGGCCTGACCCTGTGCTACATCGCCATTTCAGTGGTCCTCTCAACACGCGACAGCATCCGACTGGTCATTCCATATGTTGAATTCTCAAAGCAAGTACGCGGACTTCGGCCGATGTTGCTCGACACGTCCGCCCTCATCGACGGCCGCATGAACTCATTCGCCCAAACGGGCTTTATGGATGCGCCGCTCATTGTGCCGCAATTCGTCATCAATGAACTACACACCCTGGCAGATTCTGCCGACCGAATGAAGCGCGACCGTGGCCGCCGCGGGCTTGACAATCTTCGACTCATGCAAGATGACCCGGGAATCAATATTGACATCGAGCAGGCCGAATTACACTCAACACTGGGCGTTGATGCCATGCTCGTTGACATGGCTGTCGAGAAAAATCTCCGCATTGTGACAACCGATGCCAACCTTGCTCGCGTAGCGGACATTAGTGATGCCCCAACCCTCAATCTCAATGATCTTGGCGGATTACTACGGGAAGCGGCCGTACCAGGCGAATCCATGCAACTGGCCATTGTTCGAATAGGAGAGTCGGAAGGCCAAGGCGTGGGGTATCTGCCAGACGGCACGATGGTAGTAGTCGAACACGCCGCGACCAAGGTC
>JABJQE010000044.1 GCA_018663565.1 Phycisphaerae bacterium | reverse complement strand
TCTCAAAGAACAGTGAAATCTCGAACTGACCATCCCATCCGTTCTCAAGAGCACCAACAAATTGTCCGACCGTGGCATGAACCCCGAGCTCTTCGTGAACCTCTCGGGTTAACGCGACGGTCGCCGATTCGCCAAACTCGACGTGGCCGCCAGGAAGAAACGTATAGGTGTCATTTCGCTGCTTGCATAGAAGCAGGTGCTCGCCGTCCCGGATGATTCCTCGGACGATGTAATGAAAGGTTCCCGCGTCAAGGTGTGTGTGCGTAATGTCAGTCATATCGTCGGATGATAGGGGCAGAAACGAATCTCCATGTAGGAGTGCCTACTAGCACACTGGGAACATGTGGCTAGCCGATTTGCCACTGGTGAACTGCGTCGACAGGGAACACCAGCATCAAGATATTGAGCGTGAGGTTGTCGCGGATTAGGATCGCGGTCGTCACTTCCAAGGCGAGGGCAATGCAGATTGTCAACCAGACTGGAAATCGCATCGCGAGCACGAATCCAAGCGACATGAACAAAATGTCGCTGGTGGAATTAAGAATCGAGTCACCATTGTAGCCAAGCGCGATAGTGGCCTCTCGGTATCGGTTGATGATCAGTGGGGTGTTCTCAAGCACTTCCCATGCCGACTCAAGCAGCACGGCCATTGTAAATCGGCTCCAAGTCGGCTTGAGCCAATTGATCTTATGCGCGCACAGCCACAGTGCCAGGTAGAACAAGAAACCATGAATGACGTGGCTGAAGCTGTACCAATCAGCAATATGCTGTGAGTCTTCTGCAGAATTGATCGCTCCATGCCAGAGCTCTACCGTGCCGCATGTGCAGATTAGTGGACGGCCCATTGCATACAGAACACCAAGAGTGATTGCCAGAATTAGAGGCGGCGCGAACCAGAGCCAGCGGTCCCAGTTGGATGTGGTGTTATTCAGTGGTTCCATGGGGCTGTGCTATAGGTCGAGCGTCACAACCTCAAAGGCATCGACATCGACGAGGCCAAGATTGGAAATCTTGAGGTGCGGAATGACGCTCAGCGGCAGAAAGCTCAGTGGCATGAATGGGTTGTCAAATGATGATCCAATTGAAGCGGCGGCCGCGTAGAGTGCGTGTTCGGTTTCAATGAGAGACATTGGATCTTCGTTCGACATGAGCCCAGCAATGGGAAGCTCGAGCAACGCGAGTATCTGCTCACCGAGAGCTACGCACAGTCCGCCGCCGCATTCTGCAAGCGCTCGCGCGGCCGTTGTCATGGATTGATCGTCACAGCCGACGACGGCTAAGTTATGGGCATCGTGCCCAACGGTTGAGGCAATCGCCCCGCGATTAAATCCAAAGCCCTTTGCGAATCCAAGGCCGATAGTGCCGCTTTGACCGTGCCGCTCAATCACGGCTATCTTCAGCAGGTCGCGTGATGGGTCACTCACACGCTGTCCATCGCATACATGCGCGGCGAATATAAGTGACTCGGTGATGAGTTGGCCCGGAAGCGTTCCAATGACACGGATCTGACCTTCCCCGCCTGGGATCTCAAAGGAGTGGGCGCCAAACTGATCTGGAAGATGCACCGTTCCCGCAGCGGCATTCCAATCCACGGGCGATGGTCCGATCGAATGGGCGCAGCAGCCTTCAGCCCAGACGCGGCCGATGGTGAGCTGTGACAGGTCGTGAATTTCAACAAGATCCGCTCGTCGTCCTGGCGCGATGGCGCCGTGATCACGAAGTCCAAAGTGCTGCGCGGTGTGTAGCGACCCCATGGCGATTGCGGTGGCTGGGTCAAGCCCCATCAGAATGGCGAGGCGAATGATGTTGTCAATATGGCCATGGTGGTGCAGGTCGCTCGGGTGACGGTCGTCGGCGCAGAAACAGACACGGTGCGCATTATTGGGCGTGACAATTGGCAGGAGCGCCTCGAGGTTGCGAGCGGCGGTTCCTTCACGAATGTAGATGGTCATGCCAGCGGCAAGTTTCTCGGCGGCTTCTTCAGCGGTCGTGCTTTCGTGATCTGAGTTCACTCCGCTTGCTACGTAGGCGTCTAGATCACGGCCGCGAAGTCCGGGGCAGTGGCCATCAACTTGCGAGGCCGTAAGTCCTGCTGCAACTTTGGCCAGCACGTTGGGGTCGCAGTTGATGACGCCAGGCACGTTCATCATCTCCGCAAGCGCCACCACTTCATCTCGCTCAAGCAGGGAAGTGAGGTCTTCTACGCTTAGGGAACAAGCCGCCGTTTCAAGAGGTGATGCAGGCACACAACTGCTCGCGGTGAACCAGCACCGAAGCGGCAAGCCACGGGCGTCATCCATAATCATATTGATGCCGGGCACGCCCATGACATTGGCTATCTCATGTGGGTCAAGCACCACCGCGGTCGTACCGCGTGGGAGTGCAAGCTGGGCAAACCCGCGCGGTGTGAGCATGGTCGACTCGACATGCATATGGGCGTCAATGAACCCTGGTGCGAGCACAGCGCCATTGAGATCGATGACTTCAGCGGCGTCGGTTCCGTGGAGCGAGGCAATCCGGCCACCGAATACCGCGACGTCGGCCATGGAAAGCTCTCGATTGAAGACGTCGACCACTTGGGCATTTCGAAGGAGCAGCTCAGCGGGGGCGGTTCCTCTCGCGACGGATAAGAAACTCGGGTCAGTACGCTCAATCATGTGCGTAGGGTATCAGGGAGCCTCTTAGGGTTATCACGGCGTTGGGTTTGGTTGATGGGGGGTCGATCTGTACGCCCTTGGACGAGCCTATTCGGTACAGAATCCCCAATCGTCATCGCGTCGTTTGTCGATGGTCATGTTGTTGGGGTTGCGTCTGGTCGGCATGGATGGCTCCGAGATAGAGGTTGTCTCTCGGGTTATCTATGCCACGGATGCGCGTGCTGCACAGAACATGGTCTCGGCTGCTGCGATTCATGGAGCGTCGCTGGCGTTTTCAGTTCAAGGATGACGAGGAGCGTGAGTCGCTGCTGTTCCTCAATCCGTTGGGGGATGCGTGATGACCGACCGAACCATCGCTACTAGGAGTCCTCAGGCAGCGTACCTGCCTCGAGTCGATTTTCGTACGACTCCTGCTTCAGGCAACGGTTGACGATCGTCTCGTCTTCAACCGGATAACTCCACGCGCCGTCTGGTGTCTGCTCCACCATCGTCCAATACAACATGCCAGCGTGCCCGAGGTAGCGATACTTCTTGCTGTAGAACGACTGAAGCTGGCCCTTCTGGCGAATGTAGCGCACCAGTTCATCGAACTGCTGGGCGTCAACCCGATCCCTCACAATGTACTCGTGAGGCCACTTCGGATACGTCTTGGCAAACGTCCAGGTCTCGGAGTCAACGAATTCTCGAATAGGGGTTGGCAAGCTCGATGCGTCGCTCATCAACGCAGTTTACTTGACGATGGTCGCGTCGTCTCGCACAGATCTGGGCCGGCTCGTCGATCTCAGGCCTCGCTGTTGCAACTGCTCCTCGAACCGAACCGTTCTCGTTGCACTCCCTCAACCAGAGGCAACTCACCCTTCACCCCGGCCCACGTCTCGACCAGAGACTCAGAGACTTTGGCGCCGAATCGGCGTCCTAGTTCACGATCCCACGTCGCCGGTTTATCCGGCAGTTCAGGCAGACACACAGTCCGCAACCCTGGCCGCTCCCAAACTCC